>CANQBB010000026.1 GCA_947588905.1 uncultured Clostridia bacterium | reverse complement strand
GATTAGGAAAAGCAAGTAAGATACAAATACTAACAGAAGAAGGAGTAAAAGATTTAACAAAAGGAGCAGCAGAAATAATAACGAAAATAGAAAGTGGAATAAGTGAATCAGTAAATGGAAATCTAACAGGAGTGTATATAAGAAGTAATAACTTAGTAACAAGATATTCAAATAATACTGGAGAAAGTTTCCATGTAACAATAATAAATAAGTAATATAAAGACAATTAGAATTGTTACATTTAAAGATTGCTTGTACAAATTTTACCCAAAATTGTACATATATAAAAAGTCACAAAGAATGGAAAATTCTTTGTGATTTTTTTGCTCAAAATAGCAGTTTTTTTGAAAATTTTAATAAAAAATTTAATAAAAAATACAAAATCAGTAAAAAGGCTAGGGAAATGTATAAAAACAGTTAATTTGTAAAAATATGGATATTGAAAACAAAAAGTAGGTAAAACCATACGGCAAAGGCAATTTGAAAGTATTTTTGCTCGCAAAAATGAGTTTACCATAAATTAAAATGTAAACCTATTTTATATAAAAATTTTTAAAAAAAGTTTGCTACGGAGTCAAGAGCCTCAAGGGTTTCAAGAAAAAATGTATTGAAAATATTTGAAAATTATGGTACAATAATTATGTGAAGAGAAATAGAGGTGAGAGATTATGAAGAAAAATGTAGTAAGTTTTTTAATTTTAATATTTGTTTTTGTTTCATCTATAACTTTTGCAAGTAATGACAGGGTAAGTATGGGCTATATATACAATTCTTCAAAATCTCATGCATCAATTATAGATGATACAAATGGTAATATCAATACAGTTTCTCCTACTTGCTTTGATTTGACTAATAATGGTCATTTAGAAATAAATAGTATATTTACTCCAAACTATGTAGAAGAAATGCATGCAAGAAATGTTTTGGTTACTCCTTTTTTAAGTAATCATTGGGCTAGAAAGAAAGCACAAGCTGCTTTAAAAATTCCAGAAGTATTAGCAGATGAAATTGTAACAGCAATTGAAAAATATAATTTTGATGGAGTTAATGTAGATTTAGAGAATCTATTAGTTAAAGATAGAGATAATTTAACAAACTTTATTAGAATTTTAAGAGAAAAATTGCCTGAAGGAAAAATATTATCTATAGCTGTTGGTGCAAATCCAAATCGTCTTTCTAATTCATGGGTTGCAGCTTATGATTATGCTGGACTTGCAGAATATGTTGATTATTTAGTTTTAATGGCTTATGATGAACATGCTGCAGGAGGTAGTGAAGGACCAGTAGCAAGTATAAACTTTGTTGAAGATTCTGTAAAAGTAATGTTAGAAAGTGTTTCAAGAGATAAAATTGTTTTAGGTATGCCTCTATATGGACGTTTTTGGAAACGTAATGAAGACAATGGTGGAGAAGCAATTATTGAAGGACAAATTGAAAAAATAGCTAAAAGATATAATGTAGTTCCAGTTTATAATCAAGCAACAGGTACAGCCACTGTTACTATCAATGTAACAGAAGGAGATCAAAAAGCATATGTTAATGGAAGATATCTTTCAGCAGGTACATATACAATCTATTATGAGAACGAAGCAAGTATTGTTAGAAAAATGAAAGTAATGAATGATTATGGTTTAAGAGGTGCAGCACTTTGGGCAGTAGGAAATGAAAGTGATAGTTTCTGGAATTACTATGGAAGAGAATTTAATTCATTAAATTATGAATCAGAAGAAAATGCAACTATAAGAATAGAAAAAGAAGAAGCAGAAAGAAAACAAGTTGAATTTTTAGAGCAACAAATTGTTTCTGATTATTATGATACTATTTTAAGATTAGCTTTAAATATGAATGTACCAACTTCACATATTAGTGTTCCAAAATTTAGTATAAAAGAAAATAATAACTATGTATTATTAAATAAGCAAAAAGAAATTAAACAACAAATTGTTTCGGAAAGAATTATAAATAAACAACCTAAAATAGTTAAAAAACAAGAAAAATTTGAACTAAGTCATATTGTAAAAAGAGAAACAAATGAAAATAAATAAAACAAAGAAGCTTAAAAGTAAAAATCACTTTTAAGCTTCTTTTGTTATACAATTATTGTATTATAATCAGTATAAACTACCATTCCTGGTTTGCTACCATTTTCTTTGTGAACATATTTTACAAGAGTATAATCAACCTCAACGTGAGATGTATCTTTTGCCTTGCTATGCTTTGCAGCAATTTGAGCTGCATATAATAAAACATTATCAGGAATATTGTTACTTTTAATTATTACATGGCTACCATGAATATTTTTAGTATGTAACCATGTATCTGTTTTTTTGGCAATTTTAAATGTTAATTTATCGTTTTGTATATTATTTCTGCCAACTAATATTTCAATTCCATCTTTTTCATATTTAATTGGTTCAGATGGTAAATCTTTTCTCTTAAATTTCTTATTTTGCTTTTTAATTAAATTTATACTTATTAGTTCATCTCTAATATCATCTACTTCATTTATTGTTTCTGCTTCTGATAGACTATATAATACTGATTCAAGATAAGAAATATCATTCTCATATAATTTTTTATATTCTTTAGCATGTATTATAGAATTTTTTAATTTATTATACTTTTTAAAATATAGCTGTGCATTTCGTGATGGAGTTAAGTTGATTTGTAATGGTATTTCGATGATTTCGTTATTATTATAAAAATTTTCTGTAATTAACTTATCCATGCCAAGTTGCATTTTATATATATTACAGCTTATTAACTCGCCATATTGTTTATATATTTCCATATTTTTTTCATCAGCTAATATTTCATTTACATTGGCTAATTTTTTTCTTATTTTATTTATTTGTGAGTTGATTTCTCTTTCAATGTTTTGCTTTGCATTTTTAAGTATAGAAATTTGTTCTTTAGAAGTATAAAATCTGTCTAAAAATTCAGAATATAATTCATCCTGTGTACCTTCTAAAATATAATAATCTTTTTGATTACTTGTTAATTCAAATTTTACATGATTATTTTTTATTAAGCTAATAATATTATTATATATTTTTTCTAAATCTTGTTTTTGCATTGAATCAACTATATTATCTAAACTTATATTTAATGTATTACATATGCCAGTCAAAAATGTTTTACTAATTCCTATATATTTTTCTAAAATAGCATCTAGTATGTTTAAATTCTTATTTAAAGAAGTAATAAACTCATCTAAAGATACATTTAAAATATTTGATTTTCCAAGAGAAGATGGAAGAACATAATTTTTACCTGGCAAAACTTCTCTTATAGAGCTCATAGTATTAGTAACATGTCTCATTGAATCAATTATTTTTTTATCTTCATCAATGAATATTACGTTACTATATTTTCCCATAAGCTCAACAATAAGTTCTTTTTTGACATAATCTCCAAAATCATTTATATTTTCTATTTCAAATATTATAATTCTATCTAAACCTGATTGGGTAATGCTTAATATTTTTCCACCTTGAATATATTTTCTTAAAATCATGCAAAACTGAGGTGCAGATAGCGGATTTTCACGTGTTTGGTTAGTAAAATGAATTCTAGAATTATTAGCATCTATAGAAATCAATAACTTGTAATTTTTTCTATCTTGTGAATGAAAAGAAAGTATAATCTCATTTTTATTCGGTACATATATCTTTTCAATACGACTATTTACTAGAATATTATTTATTTCATTTACAATAAATTTTGTTGTTATACCATCAAATGACATATAATTCACAACCTTTCGATGAATATAATAGCATGAAATTTAGGGATTTACAACTAAAAAGAAAGGATATATAATAAAAGTTGGTGATGATAGCATGAAAAAAACTGAAAAAATTGTATATAAGGCTAATACAAAGTTAATAAAAAGAATACTTCTAGGTATGCTGATATTGTTTATAGCTTGCATATTTGCAAAACCTGTAAAAAATGGAGTTGAATATGTGTACTATAATACATGGAAAAATTATGACTTATCAGGATATAATTTAAAGTTTAGCTTACCTCGTGGATATATTGAAGAAGAAATTGACAGTGATTCAAGCATTCTTAATGCTTCTGCTTTTACTACAGATACAAATGTAAAGGTTAATCAAGAATATGTTACACAAAAACCAGAAGTAATTTATAAAGGAAAAAATAAACTAAATGGAATTAGTTTATCTGTAGAATATTTAAATACAGAAAAAACCACTAGAACGTTAGATGAAATTGCCGAAAACTATTATACATTGATTAGAATATACTATGAAGATAAGTATAAAATTGGAGAATATAAAAAGGAGTATGTTAAGGTTTTAGATACTGATGCCGTTAGAGTTGAAGTAGATATGACAGTTAAAGAAAATCTATTAACATTTGTTACTTATTTAGTTCCAACAGACACTCGAGAAGTAACCATTACTTTTTTAGGAAATTCAGATGAGATTGATAAGAACATAACTAAAATAGAAAAAATAGTATCTAAATTTAAATAATATAAAAAACGTTAATGTGAAAAAAATTACATTAACGTTTTTTTTATAAATGAATATTTTAATAATGGGAAAGTTATAGACAATTTTAAGATACAAAAGGAGGTAATGAAATGGACAAATTCTCGATTGATTATAGCGAAGTAAAAGATATTATTGAAAATGGAAACAAAGAAAATGGAAATACAACTCATAATCCTGAATCTATAAATTTAACACTAGCTGAAAAAATATTAAAAGAATATGCATTAAATAATGTGTTTGATAAAGAAATTGCAAATGCACATATATTAGGCGAAATCCATATTCATGACTTAGGAATGATAAATAGATTTTATTGCTCAGGACATTCTCCTGAATATATTAAAAAAAATGGAATAAAAAATATTCCATCAATTCCAACTAATTCTTTACCAGCAGACAATGCTTATACTTTAGTTAGGCAAATATGTTCATTCACACAATTTTTGCAGGGACAATTTGCTGGGGCTATAGGCTGGGAGGCTATAAATATATTTTTTGCCCCTTTATTAGTTAATATGAAATATGCGAAAGTAAAAAAGGTGGCACAATTTTTAATTTATAGTTTATCTCAAAATGCAGGAGCAAGAGGAGGACAAATTGCATTTTCTGATTTTAATGTATATATAAATATTCCTGAGCATTATAAAAATGTATATGCTGTTGGTGCTAATGGTAAATATATGGTAAAAAGCAATGATAAAATTTATTATTTTGATACACAAGATGAGGCAAAAAGATTTTCTTATGAAAAAAATTATAAGATTTTAGTGTATGAAGATTTTGAAGATGAAGCTAGAATGTTTGCTAGAGCATTACTTGAAATAGTAGGCGATGGAGATGCAAATGGTATGCCTTTTGCTTTTCCAAAAATAAATCTTCATATAAATGAACAATGTTTTACCGACGAAAAATCTAAAGAATTATTGATGATTGCTTGTGAGTCATCAAGTAAAAATGGTTGCCCTTATTTTATTTTTGATAGAAATGCTTTTTCGGTATCGCAATGTTGCAGATTGAAAATTGATTTTACAGAAGAAGACAAAAAACTAATAAATACTCCTGAGGAATTAAGGTTTGTTGGAGGGCAAAATATTTCAATAAATTTACCTAATATTCCTTTAAAAGTTGGTAATGACATGAATAAATTTTACAAAGAACTTGATTATAGAATGGAAATTGCTGCTAAAGCACATATTCAAAGAAGAAATTATGTATGGAATTTAGCAAGTTTAGAAAATTCACCGCTTAATTTTTATAAAAAGGGTATGGATGGAAAACCATATGTAAGATTAAATAATATTTCGTATTTGATTGGAATAGTTGGTCTTAACGAGTGTGTATATAATTTAACTAATAAAGAACTTCATGAAACTAACGAAGCATATATGTTGGGATTAGAAATAATATCATTTATGTATCAAAAAACAAAAGAACTTTCAAAAAAATATTCTATAAATATAAAATTAGAGGAAACCCCAGCAGAAAGCACAGCTGGAAGATTTGCTAAATTAGATATTAAAAGATATGGTAATTTAGCATATCACAAAGAAAATCAATTTGGCGTATATTATAGTAATTCGGTTCATTTTGCTACTGATAGTGATGTAGATTATATTACTAGACTTCAAAAACAATCCAAATTTCATAGCTTGGTTGAGGCTGGAAGTATGATTCATATCTGGTCTGGTAATAACGTTCCTAGTCCATTAGCAATATTTAATTTATTGGAAACAACTTGGTATAAAACTAAATGTGTTCAATGGGTTTTATCTCCAGAATATACCTTGTGCCAAGATTGTGGTACAAAGATGAATGGATTATTAGATAAATGTTTAAAATGTGGGAGCATGAATTTAAGAGGAGTTACAAGAATTACAGGCTATTATGTTTTTATTGATAATTTTAATAATTCAAAACGAGCAGAACTTGCTGATAGACTAAGAGAAAACATCAAGTAGAGGATGGATAACAATTATACTAAGGAGGAAATTTAAATGATAAAAGTATATACTTTACCGAATTGCCCTAAATGCGAAGATTTAAAATCATATATGAAAAAGAATTATATAGCTTATAGAGAAGAAAATGTTGAAGCAAATCCTAGAGCTTTAGCAAAAATGACATATGAAGGAATAAATGATTATCCTGTTCTTGAAATTGATGGAAGAATTTATTCTGAAAATGTTAATACACTAAAATCAATTATATCAAAACTATAGAAGGTAGAAATTTCTGCCTTCTACATATATAAATTTTAGGAGAGGATAGGGATGATATTTAAGTCAGTAATGTGGTCAAGCATGGTTGATTATCCTAATAATATTTGTACAACTTTATTTGTAGGAGGTTGTAACTTCAATTGTGAATATTGTTATAATAAAAATCTTTTAAAAGAAAGAGAAATTAGTTTTGAAAAAGATATTTTACCTAAATTGATTGATAGAAAAGATTTTATAAATCATATTATAATTTCTGGTGGAGAATGTACAATTTATCCAGAGCTTGAAAAGGTCGTAAATATTTTATATGAAAATGGATTTTATATTGGAATCCATACAAATGGCTATAGACCAGATGCAATAAAAAATGTAATCAATAAATTAGATTACATTGGTATGGATATAAAAAATGATTTTGATAATTATAGCGATATAACAAGAACAGGTATAGATATTGAAAAAATAAAAAAATCTGTTAAACTCATAATTTCTAGTAGTATAAACTATGAATTTAGAACAACTGTATATCCCAAATATATAAATACAAATAATTTAGAAAGAATAGCTAATTATTTAAAAATAATGGGAGCGAAAGAATATGTATTGCAAAATTACTATGACTATAATGGATCTTGTAATGCATATTCAAAAGAAGAATTGTTAAAAATGCAAAAACAATGTTCAAAATATTTACCAACAAGATTAAGAGGTATAATAAAGTAAAATAATTAAAAAACAAAAAACTGATAGCAAAAACTATCAGTTTTTAAAATTAAGCATTTTCTTCTTTTCTTAAAGTTCTTAGACATCTAGTGCAAACATGAAGTTTTGTTGGAGTACCATTAACTTCAGTTTTAATAGTTCTTAAATTTGGTTTCCAAGTTCTTGATGATCTTCTATGTGAATGGCTAACTTGCATTGAAAATACTTTTTCTTTTTCACAAATATCACATTTTGCCATGATATATGCACCTCCTTAAAGTTTTCTAAAATCGTTCCTTTCTATTATAGCATCGTAAATCGATTTTGACAACATTTTTTTAAAAAATTGACAAGAACATTTGTTTATGGTAACATATTTGATATAAAAAGCTAATTTTGGAGGTTTTATGATAGATTTTGATAAAGATATTAGATACATCAAAGGTGTTGGCCCAACTAGAGTTGCTTTATTAAATAGGCTTGGAATATACACATTAGAAGATATTTTAACTTATTTTCCAAGAGATTATGAAGATAGGGGAAAATATAAATTGATATCAGAACTAGAAAATGAAGAAACAGCAGCTTTTAAAGCTGTTGTTACGTCTCGTGTTACAGAAACTAGAGTTAAGAGAGGAATGGCGATATATAAAGTTGTTGCTAGAGATGAAACTGGTACAGTAGTTATAACTTGGTTTAATCAGTCTTATATCAAATCTGCTCTTACTGTAGGAAAAGAATATATTTTTTATGGAAAAGTAAAAAAGGGAATAGGCAAAGTTGATGTACAATCTCCAATATTTGAAGAAGTAGGAAAAAGTAAAAATGTTGGTAAAATAATACCATTATATCCACTTACAAATGGAATAACGCAAAATGTTATTAGAGGAATTATAGAAAATGCCATGAAAGAAGTTGATGGCAAATTTATTGAGAGCATTCCAGGTTGGATTCTTCAAAAATATAAATTATGTGATATAAATTTTGCAATGAAAAATATTCATTTCCCAAATAAATTTGAAGATTTTGAAAGAGCTAGAAAGAGAATAGCTTTCGAAGAATTACTCACTTTACAAGTTGCTTTGTTGCAGATGAAAAATAGTGTTAAAGTGGAAAATAATGGAATATCTTTTGAAATTAACGAACATATTGAAGATTTATTAGAAAGCTTACCATATAAGCTTACTAATGCTCAGCTTAGAGTATGGAAAGAAATAGATAGCGATATGCAAAGTGAAAAACCGATGAATAGACTTGTTCAAGGAGATGTTGGTTCAGGAAAAACTGCTGTTGCAATGCTTGCAATGTTTAAGGCTGTTCGAAATGGATATCAAGCATCAATGATGGCACCAACATCTATTTTAGCTAAACAGCATTACTTAAATATATCTAAAACATTAGCTCCATTTGGAATAAGATGTGAACTATTTACAAGTGAAATAACTAAAAAGAAAAAAGAAATGCTTATAGAAGACTTAAAAAATGGAAAAATAGATATAGCAATAGGAACACATGCTTTGATTGAAGATAATATTGAATTTAGAAATTTAGGACTTGTTATAACTGATGAACAGCATAGATTTGGTGTTAGGCAAAGAGGGCTTTTGTCTTCAAAAGGAACTAGACCTGATGTGCTTGTAATGACTGCAACGCCAATACCTAGAACTTTAGCATTTATATTATATGGTGATCTTGATATTTCTATAATTGATGAATTACCACCAGGAAGACAAAAAATTGATACATTTGCTGTTAGAAGAAACATGGAAGAAAGAGTTAATAATTTTATTATAAAAGAAATGAAATCGGGTAGGCAAGCATATATTGTTTGTCCTCTTGTAGAAGAATCTGAAAACATGGATGGGTTAAAGTCTGTAACAGAGCAATTTGAATATTATAAGAATATTTTTAAAGATTTCAAAGTTGAAATATTACATGGAAAGATGAAACCAAAAGAAAAAGATGAAATTATGGCTAGATATAAAGCTCATGAAATAGATGTACTTATTTCAACTACAGTAATAGAAGTAGGTGTAGATGTTCCAAATGCTACTATAATGGTTGTTGAAAATGCTGAAAGATTCGGATTAGCCCAGCTTCATCAATTGAGAGGAAGGGTAGGAAGAGGTAGTTTTAAATCATATTGTATATTGAAATATGATAGTAATTCAGATGTTGTTAAACAAAGAATGGAAATAATGCAAAAGAGCAATGATGGATTTGTTATTTCAGAAAAAGATTTGGAACTTCGTGGACCAGGAGAATTCTTCGGAACAAGACAGCATGGTGTTCCAGAATTTAAAGTGGCAAACTTATTTACAGATATTCCAATATTAAAGCAAGTTCAAGTAGTAGCAAAAGAACTTTTAGAAAAGGATGAAAATTTATTACTTGAAGAAAATTTGCCAATTAAACAGAAAATAGAGAAACTATTTAATAGTGAAGAGTTTAATACAATATAACAAGTATATTGTAATTATAGGGGCTATAGTAATTTTATAGTTCCTAAATTTTTCGTGAAAATTCATATTTTATAAAATTTTATGGTAAACTAAGCAGGAATAAAAAAAAATATGTAGAATTTATAATAAGAGATTGATTTTTTAGTAACTTATTGCTAAAATATTAGTCTAATTTTGAAAAAAGGTGGTAAAATGGCATATTATTCAGATGAAATAATTGAAGAAGTTAAATCTGCAAATGATATTGTAGATGTTGTGTCTAATTATGTGTCATTAAAAAGGAAAGGAAATAATTATTTCGGATTATGTCCTTTTCATAGAGAAAAAACCCCATCTTTTAGTGTTGCTGCCGAAAAGCAGATTTATCATTGCTTTGGATGTGGAAAAGGTGGCAATGTTATTAGTTTTATTATGCAAGTGGAAAACATAGGTTTCAAAGAAGCTATTGAAATGCTTGCAGAAAGAGCTAAGATTGATTTACCTGTTGATTTGGGTTTATATGAACTTGGATTTACACAAGATGAACTTATTGAGAGAGAAAAACATAAGAGAAATATGTACGAAATTAACAAGATAGCAGGTAGATTTTTTTATGACAATATTCAAAAATCTAGAATTGCACAGGACTATATTAAAAAACGTTCTATTAAAATTGACACAGTAAGAAGATTTGGATTAGGTTTTGCACTTGATGATAATGGACTTACTAAGTTATTAGTGGCAAATGCTTTTAGCGAAGAAGATATGATAGCCACAGGACTAATAGGTAGAACGGATTCACGGAAAGCTGTATGACAAATTTAAAAACAGATTCATGTTTCCAATATTTGATATTAGAGGAAAAGTTGTTGCTTTTGGAGGTAGATGCCTAGAAGATAGCGAAGTTATGAAAGCACAAAGAATTCCTAAGTATATAAATTCGCCTGAAAATCTTATTTATACAAAAGGACGACATTTATATGCTTTAAATCTAGCTAGAAAAGCTAATGGTGGAAAGATGAAACGTATTTTAGTGGTTGAGGGGTACATGGACGTAATTTCTCCTCATCAAGCAGGAATAACAAATGTAGTTGCGTCACTTGGAACTGCTTTAACAGAAAATCAAGGTAGACTTTTAAGACAATATGCTGATGAAATTGTACTTTCATATGATTCAGATGAAGCTGGACAAACAGCAATTGAAAGAGGACTTGAAGTGTTACATTCTTTAGGAGTTTCTGCAAAAGTTTTACAAATGAGTGGGGCAAAAGACCCTGATGAATATATTTTGAAGTATGGACCAGAACGTTTTAATAAGTTAATTGATAACAGTATATCTTATGCAGAATATAAGATTAAAAGATTAGAAGCAAATTATAATTTAAATGATACTTCAGAAAAGATAAAATTCTTAACTAAAATGGCAGAGATTTTAGCTAAGATTGATAACAACATTGAAAGGGACATATATGTTAATAAATTTGCTAATGAATTAGGTGTTGGTAAAGAAGCAATATTAGCTGAAATTGAAAAGAAAACATTACGAAATCAAAATGAAAATATTTTGTCTGTTAGCAAGGTTGATAAAAAAGAAGTTAAAGAAACTCAAGACATGCAAACTGAAAATTTAATTATTTATTTGCTTTCTAAAAAAGATGATAATATTTACAAAGCATTAAAAGAAAATATTATGGTTTCAGATATTACAGGAACAGTTCAAAAAAACCTTATAAGTAAATTGTATGATATGTATGAAACGGGACAAAGTAATAATAAATCTATTGATAGTATTTGCTCATCTGATGAAGAGTTTAGTTTATTAACTAAAATATTGATGACTGAAAATATCAATGAAGATTATCAAAAAATATTATCTGAAATAATTAAAAATTTTAAACTAAAAAAATTAAACAATAAAAAAAATGAAATTATCAACAAGATGAAAACTATTTCTACAAATGATGAAAGAGAATTACTTGAAACTGAGTTAAAAGAAGTTATGAATGAACTCGGACAATTGATGATTCGATAAGTTTAAGGAAGGAATGATATTATAATGAGTGAAGGAACAAAGGATCTTAAAGAAATAATTAAACAATTGATTAACACAGCTGGTAAAAAGAAATCAATAACTTATAAAGAGATTATTGATGTTCTTGAAAAATATCAATTAGAAGCAAATCAAATTGAAAAAATTTATGAAGAATTAGATACTGCAAACATTGATATAATAGAAGATGGAGATGAACCAGATTTTGAAGACTTAGAAGATATTGAGGAAGAAGTAAAAATAGAAGATATAGAAAATATGGAAGTTCCTGATGGGGTAAATGTTGATGACCCTGTTAGATTATATCTTAAAGAAATTGGTAAAATTCCTCTTTTAAGTGCTGAAGAAGAAATGGAATATGCAAAAAAAATGGTTGAAGGTGATGAGACAGCAAAAGAAAAATTATCTGAAGCTAACCTTAGACTTGTTGTAAGTATTGCTAAAAAATATGTTGGAAGAGGAATGCTATTCCTAGATTTAATACAAGAAGGTAACTTAGGTTTAATTAAAGCTGTTGAAAAATTTGACTATAGAAAAGGTTATAAATTTTCTACTTATGCCACTTGGTGGATAAGACAAGCTATAACAAGAGCTATTGCTGACCAAGCTAGAACAATAAGAATTCCAGTGCATATGGTAGAAACTATAAATAAGCTAATTAGAACATCTAGACATTTACTTCAACAATTAGGTCGTGAACCAACTATTGAAGAAATAGCTACAGAAATGGAAATGCCAGTTGAAAAAGTTAAAGAGATTAAAAAGATTGCACAAGAACCAGTTTCATTAGAAACACCAATTGGTGAAGAAGAAGACAGTCATTTAGGAGACTTCATTCCAGACGATGATGCACCATCTCCATCTGAACTTGCTGCATATACATTACTTCGTGAACAACTAGATGAAATTATAAATACATTAACTCCACGTGAAGCAAAAGTTTTAAAACTTAGATTTGGACTAGAAGATGGTAAATCAAGAACACTTGAAGAAGTGGGTAGAGAATTTAATGTTACTAGAGAAAGAATAAGACAAATAGAAGCAAAGGCATTAAGAAAATTAAGACATCCAAGTAGAAGTAAAAAACTAAAGGACTATATGTGATAGGAAAATCTTTCCATTTGACAATATAAAAACATATTTATATAATTATAGTAGTTTAATTGATAATAATGGAGGTATATTATATATGAAAATAATTTGGAAGGTTGTTATAGTTTTAGTAATCATTGTGCCAATTTTTTATTGTTATAAAACATTGCAAACAGTTTGGGAGGACCCTGAAGATTATACTAGTTCGGGTGAAAGCCAAAATGATGATAATGATGATATTTATAAAAGTGATAGTGGTGAAGCTATAAATAAAAATGAAAGTGGAGAAAAAACATCATCTGGTGAAAATTTAGTTTATAATAGTGAATTAGGTGATGGAGTAGAATATGATGTAACTGGATTAAAACAAATTAGTAAAGTATATGAAAATGCTGAAGTTTCAATTTCAGTTGCAAATGTATATAAAGAGCATAATGAAAATTCAGAAGTAGTAGGAAAACTTGAAAAGGGTTCTCGTATTACAGATCAAAATTATGATAATGGTTGGTCTACAGTTACTAACTACACTTTGTCTGGTTGGATGAAAACAAGTAATATTAAATTACCTGATGAAGGTGTTAATATGACAATAAATCCAGATGGAGGAGATATAAAACAAGGAACTGTAAAAGTTGATGATGCTTTAAATGTTAGAGAATCTGCAAGTACGACTGCTAAAGTTTTAACTACATTAAATAATGGTACTACAGTAACAATTTTAGAAGAAAATGATGGATGGTATAAAATCAAATGGAGTACTATTACTGGATGGGTAAAGGCTGATTATATAACTGTTAATTAAAAGGAGAATTAAATAATGCTGTTAGTAATTTTACTATCGAGCATAATAGGAATAATATTAGGGCTATATTTAAGATTTAATCTTAGTATAGTTCTATTTTTTTTAATTATTATTATTTTGATTTTAGTAAAAAAAGTTTCTGCAAAGATTATTGTTCTTATTTCATGCTCACTTATTTTTAATATTTATACAATGGCTCAAATAAGTAAATATGATACCAAATATAAAAATGGAATAATGACATCAAATTTAAAAATAATTTCATATAAAGAAGAAAAAAATTATTATGATAAATATATTGCTAAAAATGAAAAAGGAGATAAATTTTTAGTTTATTTGCCCAGAGGAGAAGAACTAAAAAAAGGAACAGTTATTTCTTTAGAAGGAGAATTTACCTTACCGGATAAAATGAGAAACACAGGAGGGTTTAATTATCGAAGGTATTTAAATTCTCAAAAGATTTATGGTAGCATTTTTTCAAAAAAATATGAAATAATTGAAACACCTAAATTTAATTTGATCTATTATATTCAAGATGAAGTTCAAGAAACTCTTTCAAAATTATTTCCTAAAAATGAAATGGGTTTAATTATTGGAATGATGATTGGAGAAACAAAAGATATATCAGAAGAAATATTAAGTAATTTTCAAAAGACAGGAATCACACATCTTTTAGCTGTTTCTGGTTCTAATGTTGTGTATGTATTACTGATGGTTCAATTTATATTTAAAAAGATTATTGGTAAAAGAGGTTCATATTTTGTCTCTATCATTTTCCTAATAATTTTTATGCTAATTTCTGGAGCATCAAGTTCTGTTGTACGTGCTACAATTATGATGATACTTTCTATTATTGCTAATATTTTATATTTAAAATCTGATACAATCTCTAATATTTCTTTTTCAGCTCTTATATTGCTATTATTAAATCCATTAACTATTTATGATGTTGGTTTTATATTATCATTTGGTGGTACTATAGGAATAGTATTACTTTCAAAAGATTTTGAAAAATTATTCAGAAATTTTGGAAAGCTTTCTGAAACATTATCTGTTACAGTATCGGCTCAATTAGTGCTTACACCAATAATGATGTATTACTTTAATACATTTTCTATTTTATCAATTATAACAAATATGTTAGTAGTTCCACTGTCAGGAACAATTACAATATTTGGTTTCTTTATTTTTTTAGTAGCTAAAATATTTTTTCCATTTGCACAATTTTTGGCTAATTCTTTATATATTTTAGCTAGATTCATACTATTAGTTTCTAATATATTTTCTAAAATTCCATTTTCAAATATACAGATTATAACTCCAAATTTTTTTGAAATAATATTTTTTTATTTTATACTTTTTTATTCAACAGGTAAAATAAAATTTTTAAAAAAGAAAAAATATAAATATATAGGCAATAAAGAAAAACCATCTATTAAATTGATTTTATCATTAGTGTGCATATTTATTTTAATAGAAACAATAATATATAATTTTCCTAAAAATTATATTGATATAAGATGCATAGATGTTGGACAAGGAGATAGTATATTTGTAAAGACAAATAAAAGAAAAAATATTTTAATTGATGGAGGAGGAAGTGAAACATCTTCTTATGATGTTGGAGAAAATATTTTATTACCATATTTATTAGATATGAGAGTAAATAAAATAGACTTAATAATATCATCACACTCTGATGCAGACCATTTAGATGGGTTAATAACTATACTTGAAAAAATGAAAGTAAACAAATTTGTTATTGCTAAAAATGCTATTGGATATGATAAAGTATTTGACATTGCTAAAAATAAAAATATAGAAATAATTGAAGTTGAAAAAGGAGATTGCATAATAGTTGATGATGTAAAATTTGAAGTTATTTCTCCTGATATAAAAATGGATAATTCAGATGTAAATGAATATTCATTAGTTGTTAAAATGATTTATGGAAGTAAAAGTATGTTATTTACTGGAGATATAGGAGAAAAAGCTGAAAAGAATGTTTTAAATGTTAAATCAGATATATTAAAAGTAGGACATCATGGTTCAAAAACATCTTCTAGTGAAGAATTTATAAATAGAGTAAATCCAAGCTTATCTATAATATCTGTTGGCAAAAATAATAGTTTTGGACATCCTTCTCCTGAAGTAGTTGAAAGATTAAAAAGAACATCTATGGTGTATACAACTGCGGAACATGGAGAAATAAAAGTAAAAATGTACCAAGATTTAATAAAAATTGAATAAATAAGAAAAATATGCAAAAAATAACTACTAATAGAGGAGGAATTGTTATGCCTAAGATTGGTACTTATTTTTTGTTTGGTGCAGTATTTATTGTTGGAATATCAATAGGAACATATTTAGGATTTGATAGAAATTCTACTAAAGAAAATAAAGTGATAAATGATGAAAATGATAATAAACCTAATATATCTGTTCAAGATGTTGTTATACGAAATGCACAGGAGGAAAATAAACTGGAGGATAAAATAGTTGAAACAACAGTTGAAGAAACCAAATTATCTCCTTATGCAAAAATGATAATTGAAAAGAAATTTACTAAATGTGGTCATTCAAAAGTAGAAGTTGTTGATTTACCAGATGATTTAATAAATATGACAGAAAATGACATAAAAGAAAAATATAAAAACTGGGAGATACGTTCATTCAGTTCAAAAGAAGTTTCTCTTTTTAGAGAAGTTGTAGCAAATTGCGATGACCATTTCGTTTTAAAAGATAAAGATGGTTTTTTAGCAATTTATAATAATATAACTGAAAATAATTTAAATTTAAAAGAGGTTACCGATATAGATATATCAAGTTTACCTTCAGGGGATATAGAAAGCTTAAAAGATGGAATAGAAGTGTATGGAGAAGAAGAACTTTCAAGCTTGTTAGAAGATTTTAATTCTTAAAAAACCCCAACTGTTAAACCTTTATCTAACAATTGGGGTTTTTTTAAAATCTATTATGAATAATTTAAATAATCGTGCAACTAATAATTATATTTTATCTAATTGTAACTTTATCATTCACTAAAGCAAGTGTAATTGTTTCATTAGGCATAATTTCATTTTTTAATAAACATTCAGCAAGTTCGTTTTCAATATATTTTTGAATTGCTCTTCTTAAAGGACGAGCACCATATTTAGGTTCATAACCCTTTTCTAAAATATACTCTTTAACTTCTTTTTCAAAAGTTATATGAATATTTTTTTCAGCAAGTTCTTCTGTAATTTCAGAAAGCATTAAATCGACAATTTGTAATAATTCATCTTTGGTTAATTCATTAAAGATAATTGTTTCATCAACACGATTTAAAAACTCAGGTCTAAATGTTTGCTTTAAAGCTGTTTGAACTCTTGCTTCAACTATATTTGAATTATCTTTATTAAAACCTATACCGTTATTATTTAAATCTGATCCAGCGTTTGATGTCATTATAATAATTGTATTATCAAAATTAACAACTCGTCCTTGAGAATCTGTTAATCTTCCATCATCTAAAACTTGTAATAATATATTAAATACATCATTATGAGCTTTTTCAATTTCATCAAATAAAATTAAAGAATAAGGATTTCTTCTAATCTTTTCAGTCAATTGACCAGCATCATCATAACCAACATAACCTGGAGGAGAACCAATCAATTTTGAAACAGAATGACTTTCCATATATTCTGACATATCAATTCTAACAATTGCTTCTTCTGTTCCAAATAATTCTGTAGCTAATGCTTTAGCAAGTTCTGTTTTACCAACACCAGTTGGACCAACAAATATAAATGATGGTGGACGTTTTTTTGATTTAAGCCCTGCACGATTTCTTCTAATTGCATTAGATACAGCAGTAACAGCTTTATCTTGTCCTATCAATCTTTTATGAATATTATATTCTAAGTTCAATAATTTTTCTGCTTCTGTTTCTGAAATCTTAGAAGCTGGTATTTTAGTCCATGTTTCAATTACCTTTGCAACATCTTCAATGGTAAGTTCAAGTTCTACATTTCCTTGAGACATAGAGGCAATTTGATTTAAAAGAGCAGTTTCATGTGATTTTAAATTTGCAATCTTTTCATAATCAAGAGATTTGTTTGGGTCGTCAACATTTTCTTCAGCTTCTTTTTCTTTTTGAACTTTTTCTAAATCTTCTCTTAAGATTTCTAATTGAGCTAAAACTTTATTTGTTAAATTAACTTTAGAACAAGCCTCATCTAAAATATCAATTGCTTTATCTGGTAAAAATCTATCATGAATATATTTTTCAGACATTAAAACAATTTGTTTAGTTAGTTTATCTGAAACTTTAACATGATGATAAGCTTCATAATATGATTTGATACCCATAAGAATATTGTAGCTATCTTCAATAGAAGGCTCTTTTACAATTACAGGTTGAAAACGTCTTTCAAGAGCAGCATCTTTTTCTATATATTTTCTATATTCTTTAAGAGTAGTAGTTCCTATTATTTGAATATCTCCATTAGATAAAGCTGGTTTTAAAATGTTTGCTGCATTCATAGTGTGATCAGCATCACCACCAGCGCCAACAATATTATGAAGTTCATCAATAACTAAAATAATATTTTTTAAAGATTTACATTCTTCAATAAGAGCTTTCATTCTGGCTTCAAATTGACCTCTAAATTGTGTTCCAGCAACCATAGAAGTCATATCTAGTTGATAAATTTCGCATTTTAAAAGTTTCGCTGGTACGTCTTGAGTAGCAATTCTTAAAGCTAAACCTTGAGCAATAGCAGTTTTACCAACACCAGGTTCTCCAATTAAAACAGGATTATTTTTACTACGTCTATTTAATATTTGAGTAACTCTTTCAATTTCTTCATCTCTACCAATAAGCTTATCTATTTCACCATTTTTAGCTTTTAAAGTTAAATTAGTGCCATATGTATCTAAAATCTTTCTTTTTTTAGGCTTACTCTTATTACTTGTTTTTTCATTATTCTTTTGAGTAGATGTTTCATTTTCTACATTATCTTTATTTCCATTAAAATTTGGAAAAATATTAGCCATCATTGATTTAAATGGGTTAGAGCCATCATCATGTTCCATACTGTCAACCATTTCTTCAGGAAAATCCATTTCAGATACAGACTCCATAATTTCATTAAATTGCTCATTTAAATTTTCAATATCTTCTTCTGAAGCTCCATATTGTTTCATCATAGAAGTAAGTGGGTTAATACCTTTCTTTTTAGCACAAGCTAAGCATAAACCTTCTATTTGAGGCTTACCATCTACGATTTTGTTAACAAAAACAACAGCTGGATTCTTATTACACATTGAACAAATTGTCATTTGTTAATCTCCTTTTTTAATAAAATTTCATGCCAAAATAATTCTGGCACATACTTAATATTACTGTATTTTCCGCTAAAAGTCAATGGAAAAGGTGTGAAATATAGGAGGTAGATGTAAAAAATTTACAAAATTTGACAATAAGTTCTTGAAATTATATAATTTTTACAGAGAAACTGTGAATAGAGGGGGGAATTTTATGAGTAGAAAACGAAAAGAATATAATTATGAACCTATATCTGTATGGCAAAATCTTACTTTTATATTACCAATGTGTGCGTTATTATACATACTATATATTATTATAGATAAACTATTTTTAAATCCAAATGAAGAAAATATTGGGTCATGTTATGATATATTATGTATTATATTATTTATATACTCTATGTATGTAATATTAAGAGGTGTTTTAACTAAAAACAAGAATATAGCATATTGTTGTTTTGCATTGTTATTTATTTTAGTTATATGTTTTTTTATCATAAATTTATTGTAGATCCTGCTATAGAAAAAATTTTTTATCCTGATTGTTATACTCCAGACTCTCTTGCTCCTTCATCTGTAAATGCAAGACTTGATGAATATTGTGGAAACTATGTAAGAGGAAGCAATGTTATACAATTAAAAAGGGAAATAGAAGTATTTAGACACAAAATTCTTTGCCTAAACCTATATCGTTATTAGGTGCAGATAATATTATTTCTAACAAAAGATACGATGTATTTTCACATAAAAATAGTAATATCATTAAAACTATAAATCAAGAATGATAATTAAATAAAGGAGGAATATTAGTGGAAGATAATGAATTAGGTTTGAAAGAAGAAAATAATACTGCAATGTCTTTTGCATCGTATTTAATATATTTGATAATATTTTTTGTACCTTATATAATAACATTGATTTGTTTGAGTTACTTTAAGTGCGGAGACGAGAATATATTTAATAAAGATGGTTTTTATATAATTATTGCTATTGCAATAATAAATATACTGTTAGTGGCTATAAATATATTTAAAGAAGATAATATTAGTAAAAAAAATTTAGCTAAATCATTTTTAATAATAGGCTGTTTAATGTTAATTGTAGAAATATTTAATATAAATAAATTTAAACCGATGGATGAATACATAATATCTAAATTAAATGAACAAGAATTTAAGCGGTGAATGTATAATGAAACATATAAGTGGAATAGACTTAGAAAAAATAATAAAAGAAATTAAAGAAAACGAAAATAATTATGCTCCTATGGATTTAAATATAGAAAAGATAAATAAATTAGCAAGATATACAATCGAGATTGAAGAGGGATATATTGATACAATAACAGTGACAGAATCAAAAAATAAATAATGCATTATATAAACTTTATGTAAATTAAGCACTGAAGTATTGACAAATTAAAAATCATACTTTAATATAAAAGCAAATGGAGAGTCTTTTCCATTTGCTTTTTCTTTTAATGACATTCGTCATTTAAATTTCCAATTTTGAAAATTAGATTATGGAGAGTGATGCCTTTGATTGCAATATTTTTCTTTTAATACTAGAAATATAAGAAAGGATGGTTTATAATTGAATAAAGATGAAATAAAAAAATATTTAACTCCTAAAAATGATGTGGTTTTTAAGAGACTTTTTGGAAAAAAGGGAAATGAAAGGTTAATAAAAGATTTCTTAGAAGCGGTGTTAAGTATAGAAATAGAAAGTGTTGATTTAGGGCTAGAAACACAACTAATTCCAGATAAAATAGATGAGAAATTGGGAATATTAGATGTGAGAGTTAATTTGTCTAATGGAATGGTAGTAGATGTAGAAATGCAAAATGTAAATTATAAAGATATTCCAAAGAGAATGACATACTATTTAAATCAATTATACATAGGAGAAATATCAAAAGGAAAATCATATAATGAGCTAAATAAAGCAATAGCCATAGGAATATTAGATTTTAATTATTTTGAAGAAATAAAAGAATATCATACAATATGGAAA
>CANQBB010000025.1 GCA_947588905.1 uncultured Clostridia bacterium | reverse complement strand
CAAAATAGTGTAAGTGAAGTTAATTTCTTAGCTTCATCAAAATTTCAAAATTTTACTCGTATGGTAAAAAGCGAGGGAGTAGTAGCAGATAAAAATGGAAGAAAAATAGTTCCAGCTGGTACTGTTTATAAAAATGAAAATGACGTTGCCATAGGATTGTTATTCCACGATGTTGATGTAACTGAGGGAGATCATGAAGCAGCAGTTATGTATCAAGGAATAGTTTATAATGCAAGATTACCTAAAAAGGTAACTGAAGATGAAAAGAAAACTATGCCAGGAATTATGTTTAAAGATGATTATGAAGCACAAACTACATCACCCTAGTCCAGCCACTGTAGAGGTGGCAGTACCAAGTGACACAACTTCTGTTTCAAATAAACAAGCCAAAGATATTCAAACAGGAATAAAAGTGTCATCAGATAATAAAGTAACTGGTACATCAAATTATGTAAAAGATATTGAAAATGCCGGAGGAGAGGGAAACTATTTAGTTTTAGAGTTTCCTCAAGCTAAGAACACAAAAAATAAAGTAGTATGTTCTTATGAAAGTGGAAGTCCTACTACATTAAGTTCTACAGATTATCAATATCTAATTAAATTGAAAGAGAAAAAGCCAGTTACAATCACTATAACAGGTGAAGTAGAAGCAACAAGAACGCTTGACTTAACAGGAATAACATTAAGTCCAGCAAAATAAACCAAAAATAAAATTATTATAGGAGGAATCAATTATGAGTAGTGTATTAGAATTATTTGATACAAAAAAAGTGTTAGATTATTTAAAGGATAGACAATATCCAGCAATGTTAGGAGAAGAATTATTCCCAGAAAGAAAAGAGGATGACTTAGAATTTGATATTCTAAGAGAAGGAAGTAAATTGCCAGTTATAGCTAGTGTACATTCTTTTGATTCAGAAGCTGAAATTGGAAGTAGAGAAGCTGAAGAAATGGCAATAGAGGCTTGCTTAATTAAGAGAAAAATGCAATTAAAAGAAAAAGAAATAATTAAATTAGAACATCCAAGAACAGACAAAGAGTTAAAACAATTAGTAAGGAGAGTATATTCTAGAGATATTGATAATTTAGTAATGGGTATCAAAGCTAGAATAGAAGTCATGAGAATGGAAATAGTATCAAAAGGTACTGTTACATTAGATGAAAACGGAATAAAAGCAACAATTAAGTATGGTGTACCAGAAGAACAACAAGTTACTAATGTTGATTGGGACAAAGAAGGTAGTGATCCAATTGGAGATATTACATCATGGGTTAATAAAATGGATACAAAACCAGCAAGAGCTCTGACATCAACAACAGTTTTATCTAAAATATTAAGAAATCCAAATGTAATAAATGCATTATTTGGAAAGGAATCAACAAGAATCGCAACAGTAGGAGAATTAAATACATATTTAGCATCATTAGGATTACCACAAATATATACTTATGATGAAAAATATAGAAAACAAAATGCAGATGGTACATATACAAAATTAAGATATCTACCAGAGAATACATTTAGTATGTTACCAGGATATGCATTAGGAGAAACATTATATGGACCTACTGCAGAAGAAATTAGATTAGTTAATGATCCAACAACTGAAATAGTAGAAGTTGGTAAAATATTAGCTATGATTTATGATGAGGGTAAAGATCCAGTTGCAACTTGGGAAAAAGCAGTTGCATCAGCTGTACCAACATGTCCATATGCAGATGAGTTATTCCAAGCTGAAATAAAATTAGCATAAGGTAAGGATTGAATTTCTTACCTTATTTTTTTGAAAGGAGAATTTATAAAATGTTAGTAAGAGTAAGAGGAAAAGGTGTCAAATTGAATGGCGTTTGGAAATATAAAAATGAAGAAGCAGAAATAGATGAAATAGAATTTGAAGAAAACAAAGAATACTTAGATATAATTAAAGATGAAGAAACAGAAAAATTACCACAAATTCCAAATGAAGATGACAAAGATGATGAAGATGAAGAATTACTTAAACTAAGAAAAAAAGCAAAAGAATTAGGAATTGCAAGAGCTAATTTAATGGGAGAAGAAAAATTAAGATATTTGATCGCAGAAAAAGAAGCACCATTATTTGGAGCAAAAAAAGAAGAAAAACCAGACAATACTGATACAGGTTCAAATGATAATGGCACAGATATCGACAATCCAGATGCTGATAACAACGATAAAGAAGTAACTGGAGAAAATAACCCACAAGAATAGGGGGGATAAAATGACAACTATAGAAAAGATAAAATCCAAAGTTAGTGATATAGATATAGCAGAATTAGTCAAAAGATTAAATATAGAATTAGAAATACCAGAAAATGAAGAAAAGTCAAAATATTTATTGGAATATGCCATATATGATACTTTATTGATAATTTTAGATATAACGCATATACAAAAAGTAGATGAAAGTTTATATAGTATATGGGTAAGTATGATTAGAGACTATTGGGGACTAAATCAATATCAAAAATTAAAAAATGCATCTGGAGAAGGAGAAGGAACAAGTGAAAATAATTCAGTAGGAGATGTAAAAAGTATAACCCAAGCCAATGAAAAAGTAGAGTTTTATGAAAAAGAAAGCAACGTAATTGTAATAAATGGAGTTAAATATAATACTGGAGAAATAGATTTTGCTAAAAATGTTATATATGATAAATATAAATTCCCTCTATATAAGCATAGAAGAATGAGGTGGTAATCTTGATTAATGATGTAATATTGCAAGCAAAGAAAAGGGCAAGAGAAATAGCAGAAACACAATATCAAGATAGTTGCACAGTTATAGAAAAAAGAAATAAAAGAAATGAACAAAATAAAAGAAATGAGCAAATAGAAGAGATTGTATTAGAAAATCAACCATGTAAATTGACATATAGAAATCTAACATCAAGTAAAGAAAGTACAACAACAAATGAAGTAATACAAGAAATTTTATTATTTATAGCTCCAGAAGTAGATATTAAACCTGGTTCAAAACTTGAAATTACACACAAGGGTAAAGTTGAAACATTTAAAAATAGTGGTAAACCAAATATATTAGATACCCATCAAGAAATTATTCTCGAAATTTTTAAAGGTTGGGCTTGATATGGCAAAATGGGGTAGATGTGATTTCAGACAATTAAAAAAATTACAAAATAATATAAATAAAATAGTACAGAATGGAGATATAATAAAATTTTGTGAAACATGTGCAAGAGAATTAACAGCAAGATTATTAGCAATGGTCATAAAAAGAACACCAGTTGGAGAAAATCAATATGAAGATGTTATAGATAACAGTGGAAACAAAGTTATTTATAAAAAGGGAAAACATAAAGGAGAAACTAAGAAAAAAGTAGTTAGACAAGGTGGTACATTAAGAAGAGGATGGACTGCTGAAACCGAAGAAGATGCAGAAAACGGAAATAATAAGAGTGCAAAAGAATGGGCAGAAACAGCAATAATTACTAAAATAGGAGATGTGTTTCAAATTGAAGTTGTGAATCCTGTTTATTATTCTTCATATGTAGAGTATGGACATAGACAAGAACCAGGAAGATTTGTACCTGCTCTTGGAAAGAGACTTGTTAATTCTTGGGTTGATGGTGTGTTTATGCTTACCATATCAGAAAAAGAAATACAAGAGATTGCACCTAAAATTATTGAAAGAAAAATATCGCAGTTTTTGGAGGGTTGTTTTAATGGAATATAGTGTATTAAAAGTTATAGATGGGATATCAAAAAAAATTTTTGAAATATTTGGACAAAAATATAATATTCATACAAATGGAATACCACAAAAATTTGATAAACCAGCATTTTTTATAAAACTTATAAATGGCAATGAAAAACACTTCAGAGGAATAAGATACAAAAACAATAAAAGTTTTATCATATATGGATTTGCAGAAAATGATGATGAAGAAAAATTATACGAAATGGGCGAAAAATTATATGATCTAGAATACATAGAATTGGAAGATGGAAGTTTGCTAAGGGGTACTAATAGAAATTATAAAGTGGAGAATAAAACTCTGCTTTTTTTAGTTGACTACAATACTTTTGTTTATAAAAAAGCAGAAGAAGGAGAAAAAATGCAAAAAATTGATATTAATGGGGAGGTAAAAGAAAATGCCTAAAAAAAACGATGAATTAGAAGTTAGCAAATTTACTAAAGAACAAATAGTAAATAGCAAAAGATTTAATCATAGGGTAGATCTTTTAAAAGTTATTCTTAAAGAAGAAACGCTCTATACACTTGAAGAAGTAGAAAATGAAATTGAAAAATTTATGAAAGGAAAGGTGAATTAGTATGGCATTAGGTGGAGGAAATTTTACAGCTCAAAATAAAAAATTACCAGGAACATATGCTAATTTCATTAATGCTACAAGAGCAGCATCAGTAATTTCTGATAGAGGTGTAGCAGCTATAGCAGTTGAACTAGACTGGGGAGCTGATAAAGAAATGATAGAAATCACAGCAAGTGATTTTAATAAAAATACCCTAAAAATTTTAGGATATGATTATTCAAGCGAAAAGCTAAAGGGATTAAGGGATTTATTTAGAAATATAAGAACTTTATATTTGTATAGATTAAATTCAGGAGAAAAAGCAACATGTACTTATGGAACAGCAAAATGTTCAGGAATAAGAGGAAATGATTTAAGGATTGTTATTCAGAAAAATATAGATGATGAAACAAAATATGATGTTACTACTTTACTAGGAACAAAACAAGTAGATAAACAAACAGTAGCTAAAGCTGAAGAACTTATAGACAATGATTATATTGTATTTAAGAAATCTGGAGAATTAGAAGTAACAGCAGGAGTAAATTTAGAAAATGGTACAAATGGAGAAGTAACAGGAGAATCACATCAAGCATTTTTAGAAAAATTAGAGGAATATAGTTTTAATGCAGTTGGTTGTATTTCAAAAGACACAGCTATAACTAATTTATATGTAACATTTACTAAAAGACTAAGAGATGAAATGGGAGTAAAATTCCAAGCAGTAGTATATAATAATCCAGCAAATTATGAAGGTGTAGTAAATGTAAAAAATAGAACAGTCGAGGATGAAACATCATTAATTTATTGGGTAACAGGAGTTATAGCAGGTTGCGCAATAAATAAATCAAATATGAATAAAGTATATGATGGAGAATTTGCTGTAGAAACAAATTATACTCAAACAGAATTAGAAAATGCTATTGATAATGGTGAATTTATACTACATAAAGTTGGAGATGATGTGAGAGTATTGAAAGATATAAATAGTTTAGTTACAACAGATAATGAGAAAGGTCCAGACTTTAAAAATAATCAAACTATTAGGGTTATAGATCAATTAGCAATTGATGTAGCTACAATATTTAATACAAATTATATTGGTACTATACCAAATAATCAATCTGGTAGACTTTCTTTATGGAATGATATTGTTAGTATTTATAATCAATACGCACAAATGCAAGCAATTGAAAACTTTAACTCAGAAGATATAACAGTAGAACAAGGAAATGATAAGGAATCTGTTGTAGTTAATGGAGCTATACAGCCAATAAATGCAATGGCTAAATTATATATGACAATAATTGTCGAATAAGAGGAAACTTTATTATAGTTTCTTCTTTTTTAATTTTTAGAAAGGAAGTGTTTTTTTATGAACAACAATACAATGAATGCAAAAGACTCAATAAGTGGAAGTCAAGCAGAGTGCTATGTAACAATAGAAGGAAAAAGATATAATTTTATGCAAGCAATATCACTAGAAGCAAATATTGACAAAACAAAAACTGAAGTTCCTATTTTAGGAAAAACAGGAAAAGGAAATAAATCTACTGGTTGGACAGGTACAGGTTCAGCGACATTCCATTATAATACATCAATATTTAGAGAATTATTAGAAAAATTTAAAAATACTGGAGAGGACATTTATTTTGATATTCAAGTAACAAATGAAGATCCTGTATCTTCAGTAGGTAGACAAACTGTTATATTGAAAGATTGTAACCTAGATGGTGGATTATTAACAAAATTTGATGCAGATGCAGAATATCTTGATGAAGATTTAGACTTCACATTTGATGACTTTGAAATACCTGAAAAATATTCATTATTAGCAGGTATGCAATAATAATATAAAATTTTATAAAGAAAGAGGTAAGAATTATGAGCAATTTTAGTGCTTTTTTAGCAGAGAATGCAGAGAAAAAAGAAATCGAAAAATATGTGGCTTCAAAAAGGTTTTATACTGTTGTAAAAAATGAAAGAACAGGAAAAGATGAAAAGAAATACGAAGAATGGCAAATTGGATGTGTTACGGGAGAAGAAGATGAACAAATTAGAAAATCTTGTGTAAAAAGAGTACAAGTACCAGGAAAGAAAAACATGTATCAACCTGAAACTGATATCAATGCTTATATGGCAAAATTAGCAGTAAGATGTACAATATATCCAGATTTAAATAGTGTTGAATTACAACAAAGCTATAAAGTTATGGGAGCTGAAGAATTATTAAGGACAATGTTAACACCAGGAGAATATCAAGACTATTTGACGAAAGTCCAAGAAGTTAATGGATTTAATTCTATGGAAGATTTGGTTGATGAAGCAAAAAACTAATTATTGAAGGCGATAGTGATGCAAATTATGCTTACTATTGCTTTCATAAAATAAAATTATTGCCGAGTCAATATGAAGCACTTCCAAGACGCGAAAAAGCAATGATAATTGCTATGATTCAAATCAAACAGGAAGATGACAAAAAACAAAATGAAGAAATGAAAAGAAAAGCAAAAAAAGGCAAAAAGGGTAGAAAAAGATAACTACCCTTTTATTTTTATAAAAAGGAGATGGATATATGGCAACGATTAGAACAGCAATACAAATACAAGATGGTATGTCTCCAGCTTTTAAAGCAATGAATACTGCAATGAATTTAGTATTAAATACATTTGAATCAATCCAAAGTGCTTCTAATAATACAATTGATACAAGTAGTATACAAGCAGCAAGAGAAGAACTTGCAAGAGCAAATGTAGTTGCTTCAGAATTTCAAGATCAATTATCTTCATTAAATGTACCAACAATAAATCCAGAAATAAGAAGTAATCCAAGTCAAGATAATTCTCAAAATATGTATAATGAAGCTATACAAAGAAATCAAACACGAGATAATTTGATTAATAATATAACGTCACAACAACAATACAATCAATTATTGGAAAACACAAAGCAAAAATTACAGGAAATGAGACAAGTTGCAAAAGATATTTCTGATATTACTGGCCAAGATAAAAATTTGCTTATGGCCAATAATAGTGAATATCAAAAACTTGCACAAATGCAAAGTATATTATTACAAAATGAACAAGAAATCAAAGACAATATAGCAAATCAAACACCAACATGGCAAACACCAACAAATCTACCAGTATTTAATAATACGGGAATAGATAGATATAAACAAGAAATAAATTCAGCAAATAATATGATAAATCAATTATCTCAATCACAACAAAGAATACAAAACCAAGCCCAAGCAATGAAATTATTACCAAGTAATGCAATAAATGATTTGAATTCTTTAAATAATAGAATTGAAAGAATAAGAACCACATTACAAGAAGTACAAAAAAGAAAAATAACAGGAGTTGGTGCAGATAAAGCAAGTAGTCAAGTCGAAAATCTTAGACAACAATTAAATGATGCAATACAAAGTCAAAATGATTTAACGCAAGCAATGAATAGAATGGATATAACAGCAACAAACGAAGCATATATGAGATTAACTAATAATATTGATACAGCTGAAAGAAATATTAGAGATAATATAAATAATCAAAATCAATTTAATAATAGTATAAATTCAGGAGTAACATCTGCGGACAATTTATCAAATAAATTTAAGAGTATATTAACAACTTTAGCAAGTATTATAGGTATAAAAAAGACGTTAGATTTAGCTGATGCAACATCTTTAACATCATCTAGACTAAATCTTATAGTTGATGATGGTGGAAGTATACAAGAGTTAGAAAATAAAATTTTTGCTAGTGCAGATAGAACTAGAAGTGAATATTTAGATACAGCAAATGTAATTTCTAAATTAGGAATATTAGCCGGAGATAATTTTAAAGATAATAATGAAATGATTGCATTTACGGAATTAATGAATAAAAACTTTAAAATTGGTGGAGCAAGTATTCAAGAGCAAACATCAGCAATGTACCAATTAACTCAAGCTATGGCAGCAGGAAAATTACAGGGAGATGAATTTAGATCTATAATGGAAAATGCACCTTTGCTAGCGGAAGCAATTGCGGATTATACAGGAAAAACCAAAGGAGAATTGAAAGAATTATCTTCAGAAGGATTAATAACAGCAGATATAATAAAAAATGCAATGTTTGCAGCAGCAGATGAAACAAATGCTAGATTTGAAAAAATGCCTATGACGTTTGGAGAAGCATGGACAAAAATGAAAAATATTGCATTAAAAGCATTCCAACCAGTATTAACAAGATTAAGCAGTATTGTTAATAATCCAGATGTTCAAGAAGGATTTGAGGCATTTATAAATGTAGTAAGTATAGCAGCTC
The DNA here is from genome assembly GCA_947588905.1 of uncultured Clostridia bacterium. Taxonomy (GTDB): domain Bacteria; phylum Bacillota; class Clostridia; order TANB77; family UBA1234; genus UBA1234. The sequence goes on along the minus strand of CANQBB010000025.1, from coordinate 12,934 downwards.
AAGCTGTGTTAGAATTAGTAAATGGTGCTATGTGGCTATTTAATGTGTTAGAACCTTTTGCACCGTTAATACTAACAATAGTAGGAGCATATGTTGCTTTTAATATCATTAGTGGTTTAGTAAGTTTTGCATTAGGAGTAATGGCCACTATGCAAGGCATACAAGCAGCAGCAAGTATGATGGCAGCAGGTGCAACTTTTACAGAAACAGCAGCACAGTTAGGATTAAATTCAGCACTTTATGCATGTCCTATCGTTTGGATAGTTGCATTGATATTAGCACTAATTGTAGCACTTACATATTTATGGTTTACAAATGATAAAGTTGCGTATGCAATACTATATTTATGGGACGCTTTGCAATTAGGAATTATGGCAGCAGGATTAGGTATACAAGCAGTTTGGTATGGATTACAATTAGCAGCAATGTACTTATGGCTAGGAATACAGACTGTTGTTTTAGGATTAATGACAGCATGGTATGGTTTCCAAACAGGAGTTGAAGCAGTTTGTCTAGGCGTACTTTCAATATTCCAGGGATTATATAACCGGAATAGTATCAATAGTAAATGGAATAATAAATGTTTTAAATAAGATACCAGGAGTAGAAATTGACACAGTTGAAGCTGCAAGTTTTGCTGATGACTTTGCAAATAAGATGGCAAATAATATTATAGATAGAAACACAAAATTACAAGAAATGGCTAGTGAAATGGATGGAACAATGGATCAAATAAATGAACTAAAAGGAAAATTTGGTGCAGAGTTAAGTGCTTCAGCTACTAATATTCAAAATAAAGCGATTGAATTAAATACTACTAGAGATGATAGAGTAGAACATAGAAATGATTGGATAAATGGAGCATCATCAGCAATAAAAGATGCCTTAAATATGGACGGTTTTGATTTTAGTAATATGGGAAGTGATTTAGGAAATAAATTAGGAGATATTTCTGGAGATACAAGTAAAATATCTGACTCATTGGATGTTACTGAAGAAGACTTACAATATTTAAGAGATTTAGCAGAGCAGGAGGTAATCAATAGATTTACAACAGCAGAAATAAGAATTGATATGACAAATAATAATAACATAAATAGTGAAACAGATTTAGATGGAATAGTTGAGTATTTAGAAGATAAACTATATGAAACAATGGAAATTGCAGCAGAGGGGGTGCATGAATAATGTATTATTTTTATTTAGATAAAGTATTATTACCAATTGCACCAGAAAAATTAGAATTGAAAATAAATAATAATAACAAAACATTAACATTAATAAATGATGGAGAAATAAATGTATTAAAAGATGCAAAACTAACAGATGTAAGTTTTGATGTATTATTACCAAATACACAATATCCATTTACTACATATAAAGAGGGATTTAAAAAACCTCTTTATTTTTTAGAAAAATTTGAACAACTAAAAATAAACAAAAAACCATTTCAATTTATTGTATCTAGAAAAACACCAAGAAATCAAGTTTTATTTGATACAAATATGAAGGTATCTCTTGAAGATTATAAAATCACAGAAGAAGCAAAAGAAGGTTTTGATATAAAGGTAGCAATAAAATTGAAGCAATATAAAGAATATTCTACTAAGACAATGAAAATAACAATAAAACAAGCTAGACCAAAACCAGTAGCAACACCAGTAGTAACAAGACCAGCAACTACTGCTCCGACTACAAGAACTTATACAGTAGTAAGAGGAGATTGCTTATGGAATATTGCAAAAAAATATTACCGGAAATGGAAGTCAATACACGAAAATATATAATGCAAATAGGGATAAAATAAAAAATCCTAATCTTATATATCCTCGGTCAAGTATTGACTATTCCATAGCATAAGGGGTGAGTATATGGAAAAAGTAGAAATTTTAATACAAAATGGTGCAACTGTATATGAACCAGTAGTTGAAGAAGATGTGAGTTGGGAAACACAAAGAAAAGGTGTACCAGGATCATTTACATTTAAGGTTTTGAAAGATGAAAGTATTAATTTTCAAGAGGGAAATCCAATTAGATTTTCATTTGGAGATACCAAAGTATTTTATGGATTTGTATTTGATAAGGAAAGAAGTAAAGATAAACTTATAAAAGTTACTTGCTATGATCAGTTAAGATATTTTAAAAATAAAGATACTTATGTGTATAAAAATAAGACAGCTGGAGATGTAGTAGAAATGTTAGCAAAAGATTTCTTATTAAATATAGGTACAATCGAATATACAGATTATATTATAGCTTCAAGAGTAGAAGATAACAAAACTTTATTTGATATTGCCCAAAATGCACTAGATTTAACATTGCAAAATAAAAAAGAATTATATGTATTGTATGATGACTTTGGAAAAATATGTTTAAAAAATATAGAAAGATTAAAATTAGGATTGATTATAGATGAAGAAACAGGAGAAAATTACACATATAGTTCAAGTATTAGTGAACAGACATATAACAAAATAAAATTGATATATGAAAATAAAGATACAGGAAAAAGAGAAGTTTATATAACAAAAGATAGTTCAAAAATAAATGAATGGGGTATATTACAATATTTTGAAAAATTACAAGAAAATACTAATGCAAAAGCAAAAGCTGATGCACTTTTACAACTATATAACAAAAAAACAAGAAAACTAACAATTAAAAATGCAATAGGAGATATACGAGTAAGAGGTGGCTCAAGTGTTATTGTAAATTTGGATTTAGGAGATATAAAAGTTCAGAATTTTATGGTAGTAGAAAAAGCAAAACATACTTTTAAAAATGGAGAACATTTTATGGATCTTACATTAAAAGGAGGGGAATTTATTGCATGAGTGAACAATTATTAAATATTATAAAAAAAGCAGCAAAAGAAGCAATTGATGAATCGACACCATCAAATGTGATGTTTGGTACTGTAACCAGTACCTCTCCTCTAAATATAAATGTAGAACAAAAATTAAATTTAACAAGTGAATTTCTTATATTAACTAAAAATGTTGTAGATTATACTGTGGATGTAACAATAGAATGGAATACTGAAAACAGAACTTTAAATGCAAACCATAGTCATGAAGCAAATAGTGATGTTTCTGTAAATTCAAATGCAACAGTTTCTCCAAATCCTGAAGGTGTTTCTGTATCGATAACAAATGAGGTAAGTTCTAATGTTAACGTACAACAAAAAAATATTAATTTAACTCATAATCATTCTATAACAGGAAGAAAAAGTATGACAATACATAATGCATTAAAAAGTGGAGATAAAGTAATTTTGATAAGACAGCATGGAGGACAAAAATATGTTGTATTAGACAAAATATATTAAGGGGGAATTTATATGATACCAAGTGTACAAGATGATTTACAGGAAGATTTTGATATAATTACCCAACCTACTAAAACATATAAACTTGATATAGAAAAAAATACTATTGTAGGATATTGTGATGGTATAGAGGCAATGCAACAAGCAATATATAAAATACTAAATACAGAAAGATTTGATTATTTAATTTACTCGTGGAATTATGGAATAGAAATAAAAAATCTCATAGGAGAAGAAATGACATTAGTAATTCCAGAATTAGAAAGAGTTATTAAAGAAGCATTATTACAAGATGATAGAATAACAGAAGTAACAGATTTTGAATTCGAACATGACAAAGATACTGTAACAGTACATTTTAAAGCAATTACAAATGTAGGAGAAATAGAAATAGAAAAGGTGGTGAGTATATAAATGTTTCCAGATAAAGATTACGATAGTATATTACAAAGAATGTTAGACACTGTTCCTGATAGCATGGATAAAAGAGAGGGAAGTATAATATTTGATGCGTTAGCACCCGCAGCAGCGGAATTAGCACAAATGTACATTGAATTGGAAAACTCAATAGATTTAGTTTTTGTAGATACAGCACCAGAGGAGTATTTAGACAGACTTTGTAATCAAATTGGAATTACAAGAACAGATGCTACATCAGCAATAAAAAAAGCTACATTTTATGATGAAAATGATAGTTTAATGGATGTAGAGATTGGAGCAAGATTTACTTGTGAAGATTTATACTGGATAGTAATAGAAAAAATATCTACAGGAACTTATCAAATACAATGTGAAACAGTTGGAACTATAGCAAATAATGTAACTGGAGATTTAGTTCCAGTTGATTATATTGATAAATTATCAAAAGCAAAATTAAGCGATTTATTAGTACCAGGAGAAGATATAGAAACAGATGAATCATTGAGAGAAAGATATCTATCAAGTTCAAATAATATAGCATTTGGTGGAAATATCCAGGATTACAAAGAAAAAACAAAAGCTATAAATGGTGTTGGAGCAGTAAAAGTAATTCCTGTCTGGAATGGTGGAGGAACTGTAAAACTAATAATTTTAGATAGTAATTATAATAAAGCATCTAACACTTTGATTGATAATGTGCAAAAAGCTATTTGTCCTGATATGAGTGATGAGGGATTAGGGTTAGCTCCTGTAGGACATAAGGTAACAGTTGTAACAACAAATGAAATAAAAATTGATGTAAAAACAAAGGTAACATTATCTACCACCGCAAAAATAGAAGAAACTACACAAGCAATAAAAGAAGCGTTAGAAAATTATCTAGCAGGTTTAAGAAAAAACTGGGAAGATAGTTCTAGTATCATTGTTAGAATTTCACAAGTAGAATCTACAATTTTAAATGTTGAGGGAGTATTAGATACTGATACTACTACAATTAATTCACAGGCAAAAAATATTGAGATACTATCAGACAGTATCCCCGTTCTTTCAAAAGTGGAGGTACAGGAAATATGAGAAGTGTTAAAAATTTAATTGAATACATACCACCTTTTTTGAAAGATGTTAGAGAATATAACAGAATATTTAATGCTGAAGATATAGAATTAAGAAACCTAGATGAAGATATAAAAGCATTATTAACAGAAGTAATAGTAAAAACTGCTAAAAGCTATGGATTAGATAGATATGAAAAAATATATAATATAAAAAATACTAGTAATAATATAAATGCAAGAAGAGCCATGATATTAACTAGAATGAATAATAGAGTGCCATTTACTTATAAATGGCTATATTCACAACTAGTAGAAAATTTTGGAGAAGATGGATTTGAAATTAATTTAGATTATAATAATTATTTCCTAGAAATAGTTATATACGGTTTATCTTCAGAAGTCGCAGATATTTTAATTCAAAATTTATATGAAAAACTACCAGCAAATCTAGTTCAAACTTTTAAATTAATAACAAAATGTGATTATAAAATAGCAGCAGCAGTAGTACAAAAAGAATGTGATGTTTTAATTGTGGATACGTCAATAATAAATGAAAAAGAATATATAAATAATGATTTAGATGTAGGAGCAGTAATAACACAAATTGAAAATGATAAACTTGTGATAGATAATTCTGTTATAAAAGAGTCAATGCAGATATCACAAAATCAAAATATAGGTGGAGTAATTATACAAAAGGAAAATGAAAAATTAAATATAGATAATTCAGTGATAGAAGAAAAAACAAATATAATACAAGATCATGATATAGGTGGAGTTGTTATACAAAAAGAAAATGAAACATTAAATGTAGACACATCGACTATAAATGAAAAATTATCTATAAATAATCAAAATTATATTGCATCAAGTATAATTCAAAAAGAAAATATAAAATTAAAGGAGGATTAATAAATGGCAGGATTTGAGAAAATTTATATAACAACCGCGGGGGCTAGGTTAGCAGCCAAAACAATGGAAGGAAAACAATTGAAATTTACTGTTGCTAAGTTAGGAAGCGGAACTTTGTCAGACTCAAGTATGAATGCTATAAAAGCTAGAACAGCATTAGTAAAGTCCGTTATGGAAGTTGAAATTACTGGTGCTAAACAAACAAGTGATACACAAGCAACTATTAGTTTTGTATTTCAAAATACTAAAGCTAGTAGTGCTTTTTATTTTAGAGAATTAGGTATATTTGCTTTAGATCCAGACACAAAGCAAGAGGTATTATTTGCATATAGTTATGCTGGAAATAATGCAGAATATGTAAATAATTCAATCTCAGAAATAGTTGCAAAAGAAATAAATATAGTAATTACAGTTGATAATGCAGCAAATGTAACAATAAATTTAGATGAAAGTCAAATATATGTTACGGAAAAAGAATTAAAAGAAGCGTTAAAAAATGCAAAATTTTATAGTGGTAAAAATTATGGAATAAAAAGATTAATAACTGATAATACAATTGCAAGTTGGACCAGAATAGCAGATGCTGAAGGTTTAAGTGCGGCAGCAACTAAAAATGGAACAGAAGTAGCAAATGATTTTGATAATTGTTATCCATGGTCAGATATTAGAAGATGTAATATAGATGCTGAAACTGGAAATGTACTTGCATATTATGGAGAACCATCATTTAAAGAAGATGGAACGAATGGAGAAGTAATGGTAAAAATACCAGAATTTTGGTGGAAAAGAGAAAGAGTGCCAGATGAATTTGGAAATATGTACGAATATATTTATATTGCAGATTATGCAAGAGCAGGTTATATAAAGTCAGATGAATTCTTTGTAGGAGCATATTTGCTAAGTACAGAAACAAAAGAGGTAGAGCAAATTATAGCACATTCAAGAAGTGGAGTAGTTCCAAAATATAATACCAAAAAAGCAGATTTTAGAAAATATGCAAAAGCATTAGGAGATGGATGGCAATTATTGGATTATCATTATTTCTTATTGCAAATGCTATATTTAGTAGAGTATGCACATTATAATTCACAGAGTATGCTAGGAAATGGTTTAGTTTCTTTTAGTACAGCAAAAGCAATAATAGCAGAGGAAAGTGCTAATAGAATAATAGTAAGTTCAGCTCCAGCAGGACTATGGGTAGGAAAAACAATTTGTATCGGTGCAACAGATGCTTGGAATAGTAGTGTAGCAGCAGATAGACAGATTACAGCAATAGAAGATTATAATGATGGACAACACACAGGAAAAGCAATTAGCTTTGATGGAGATCCGGTAGATATTGCAGTAGATAATGTTATATGGGGGTCAGCTCAAAAAACTGGAGAAAATGATAAATTAGGAAACGCATCTGGATGTGTGCTTAACAATAACTATCATCCAGTAAGTTATAGAGGCATAGAAGATATATTTGGTCATTTATGGCAACATATTGATGGACTAGGAATACAAAACTATATAGCTTACATATGTAAGGATCCAAGTGAATATGCAGATGATAAGTTTGATGCTCCATATGAAAAAATCGGATATACTAATGCACAAACTAGTGATAGTTATACAAAAAAATTAGGATATGATGAAAAGCATCCAGAAGTTGCTCTTCCAATTGAAGTGGCAGGAAGTTCTAGTACAGGAACATGCGATAACTACTGGTGTTCAGAAGGCAACAGAATAGCTTACGTCGGTGGCAGCTTCTACAGCAGCGGTACGCTAGCCGGTTTCTTCGCGTGGTTTTGTAGCGCTGCTTCCAGCTATTCGGATTGGGTTTGCGGTGCCCGCCTTCTTTATAAAAACCAGTAAAAACGGGGGTTTGGGGGTGGTCAACCCCCATTAAATATTACCTATGATGTAGAGTAGTTAAAATTTTATGCAATATTATATATAATAATAAAAAAGGGACTTGGTGTGTGCGGAGCCGAGATTCTTGCTTTCTGTTCTAGCTTACGTCGGTGGCAACTTCAACAACAACGGTACGAAAGCCGGTTTCTTCGCGTGGAATTGTAACAATACTTCCAGCAATTCGAATTGGAATTACGGTGCCCGCCTACTTATTTATACAAATAAAAAAACATTACACATCATCTTCCTCAGCCCTTGCTGAAAATAAGTCGCAACTGGATTGACCTAGTAACTCCTTTTGAGTGAAAAGCCGATAGACTAAATAAGAATAATACCAGGAGAAAGTATGAAAAGAAAAGGCAATATATATCCATTAATCATTGAAACAAATAATATAAAGAGAGCAATTCTAAATGCATCCAAAGGAAAAAAAGATAGAAAAAGTGTAAAAAGAATAAATGATAATATTGACCATTATACATTAGAAATTCAAAGGATGTTAAAAAATAAGACGTATATACCTAGTCCATATATTGAAATGAAAATTCAAGATGGAACAAGAAAAAAAGAAAGAATAATATATAAACCCAAATTTTATCCGGACCAATGTATTCATTGGGCATTAATGCAACAAATAGAATCATTGCTTATGAGAGGAATGTACGAATTTTGCTGTGCATCAATAAGAAATAGAGGAATACACTATGCATCAAGACATATAAAAAAAATATTAGTTAGAGATAGAAAAAATACTAAATATTGTTTAAAATTAGATGTTAAAAAATTTTATCCAAGCATAGACAAAGAAATTTTGAAAAGAAAATTTATGCGAATAATTAAAGATAGAGATACATTAGAATTATTAGATTTAATAATAGATAGTTCAAAACAAGGGTTACCTATCCGGTAATTATACAAGTCAATGGTTTGCAAATTTTTATTTGCAAGATTTGGATCATTATATAAAAGAAGAATTAAAAGCACCTTACTACATTCGATACATGGACGATATGGTAATATTCCATAGAAATAAAAAAGAATTACATAAAATAAAAAATAAAATAGAAGAATACCTACAGAAAGAACATTTAAAATTGAAAGAAAACTGGACACTTTTTAAAGTTGATAGCAGGCCAATTGATTTTATAGGATACCGCTTTTATAGGGGACATACTACATTAAGAAAATCTAATTTTTTACGAATAAAAAGAAGAATAAAAAAGATATATAAAAAAGGAAAAATAAATTATATAGATGCTAGTTGTATATTAAGTTATTATGGATGGATAAAACATTGTGACTCAAATAAATTTAATGAAAAATATGTTAGGCCATATATTAGCCTAAAAAAATGTAAAGGAGTGGTTAGAAATGAAACAAAGAACATTCAGCGATATAAAACCAGAAAAAAATTTCGATATAGAAAATGTTGAGAACGGAAATTGCACCGTTCTTTTTTTTGATGATATCAAAGAAGAAACAGAAGAAATTAGTAATTTAGAAAATCAAGAATCTACAGAAAAGAAAATTTATAGTTATGATGTATATGCTATAAAAGTAAAGTATAGAGAAAATCTTGCTGAAGAAATAGAATCTAATATAGAAATTTGGTTAAAAGATGTTAAGGACAAAGACTTCAAAGAAGTAGCAGCAAAAGTAAGACAAGAAAGAGATAAATTATTGCAAGAAACTGATGCAGAAATGTGCCTAGATAGAATGGGATTAGAAATGCCAGAAGGGACATCATTTACTTCCTGGATTAATTTCTTAAAGACATTAGCAACAGCTATTACTGGAAAAATGGCAAAGTATAGACAAGCATTAAGAGATATACCAGAGCAACCAGGATTTCCATACAATATAACATGGCCAACCAAAGAAAATAAGGAGGAATAAGATGATGAGTATAGAAATTTCACTGTTAATTAGTCTTGTTTCTGTAGCAATAGCAGTAATTACTATAATCTCAAATTTTAAAAGAAATAATACAAAAGATGCAACAGAAGATGCTACACAAATGGCAACTGTAATAACAGAACTAAAATCTATTTCTAATGGCATAGATGAGATAAAAAAAGAAATAACATCTATAAAAGATGAAGTAAAAGATACTAGAGATAGGACAACAAGAGTAGAGGAAAGCTGTAAACAAGCCCATAAAAGAATTGACGAAATAATTGCTAGATTAGAGAATTATAAAAAAGAAAGGGGGAATTAAAATGACTGTACAAGTATTAGTATATATTGTAACAACAATATTTACATATATTTTAGGAAAAGTTTCAAAATATTTTGGATGGAATGAAACACTACCAATCCCAGTACAAAATATTGTTATTGGTGTTATTTCTGCAGGAATAGGATGTCTAATACATATTGAAGGATTAGATGCTAATGCAATAATAAGTGCAGTAATAACTGCATTAGGTGGTATTGGTACAGCAACAGTATTATATGATGCCAAAAATCAATAAATTAAAACAAGAATAAAATTCTAGTATTGAAAAAATGCAGGAAGAAAATTAAAAAATCTTCCTGTATTTTTTTAACGCTCATGATCTAGAAAAACATGAGTGTAATTTTTTTTATAAGGAGGTTTTCATTATGGAAGAAAACAAAATTCTTGATGGAGAAATTGAATTAACTCCAGAAATGGAAAAAGAATTAAGTAATGGTAAAGAGGAGGGAGAAGAATAATGGGTACAGTTTCAAAATTAGTAAGTGGTACATATATTGCTGCTGAAGGAAATTATGCACATGGTAGAGGTGGATATAAAATTTGTAAATTTACTCCACATATTATGGCTGGTATTCTTACTGGTAAACAGTGTGCTGTTAACATATTTCAAAAACCTGGTAGAAAGGCAAGTGCCAATTATTGTATTGGTAATGCTGGTGATTTAGTTTGTAATGTATATGAGGAAGATAGAGCATACACATCTAGCTCTAGATCAAATGACTGTCAAGCAATTACAGTTGAAGTTTCAAACTGTGAATACGGAGGACAATGGAAAATATCAGATGCTGCATGGAATACATTAGTAAATCTTGCAGTTGATGTTTGTAGAAGATATAATTTTAGATTAGTGTATGATGGAACTCCTAATGGTTCATTAACAAGACATAACATGTTTGCTAATACAGATTGTCCTGGTCCATATTTACAATCTAGACTTTCAGAATTAGCATCAACTGTTAATGCTATATTAGATGGTGGTAATCCACAACCTGCTCCTATACCTGCACCATCTACCGGTAGAAAAGTTGGAGATGTAGTTACTATAAATGGTGTTTATACAGCATCTAACTCTACTAAAAAATTAAATCCTGCTAGAAATACTGGTACTATAACTAAGATAATTAATGGTGCAAATAATCCATATTTACTAGATAATGGAAATTTAGGATGGGTAAATGATAGTGTTATTGTATCAAGTTCAAATCCTCAACCAAATAAAAAATCAAATGAAGAAATTGCTGCAGAAGTATGGGCAGGTAAGTGGGGAACTGGTTCAGATAGAAAGAATAGACTTCAAGCAGCAGGGTATGATTATAATACTATACAAGATTTAGTAAATAAAGGTGTTGGAAAAAATGGTGGATCTACAAATAGTACATCAGCACCTTCAAAGTCAGCATTAGATGTAGCAAGAGAAATTTGGACTAAAGGTAATTGGGGAACTGGAGCAGAAAGAAAAAGAAAAGTGGAAGCTGCAGGTTACAATTATGCAGAAGTACAAAAATATGTTAATGAATTTGCTTCTGGTAAAAGAAAATAATAAAAAATGAGATAGAGGAGAAAAAAATCTCCTCTACTTAATTTCTTTTAGTTTTTTTTGAATATCTACTAGTAAATTAAAAGATTGCTGAAATGTAATATTATTCATATCTAGATTATATATTTTATTCAAAATTTTTTTTATTTCTACATTTTTCATATAATCATTAATATTAGAATTAGGTAAATTATCAATTACCTTATACTTTATTTTTATTTTATTTAGTAGTATGATATATTTGTCCAACTGAGATACTGGAAATCCACATTTGAAAATATTTGGTCCTAAATCAGTTATTTTCAAGCCCAGTTTCTCATTGATAATTTTTGCATCTTCATTTAATATGTTATAGAAAATCCCAACTCTAAACAAATAAATGCAAGATGCATCTTGTTTTTTTAATTCTTCATATTGTTTCAATAATTTACTCATTTTTTATTATCATCCTTCCTTTTCTTTTTAGGATCCTTTTTTATTTCGATTAATTCACCAATTTCACAATCAAATAAATTACATATTTTTTCTAAAGTCTCAAAATGAATCGCTTTAGTTTGATTATCCATCAAATGACTTAAAGATTGATAGCCTCCTTCCATATTTTTTATAAACCAATATTTACTTTTATTTTTTTTCTTCAGTAATTCTTTTATTCTAAAGTAAACCATATTTTCACCTCCTCGTATTATACATATTTTAGAATAAACTTCCTAAAAATTTAACTATTTGCTGTGATACCTACTGAAATATAAAGTTAAAAAGAAAATACCTATTTTACAAATTAGGTATTTTTTGTTATAATAAGCAAAAATGGTAGGAAGTGATTTATTATATGGAAAAAAAAGATCATATAAATACAATAAGAATGGTAAAAAAATTTATTTTGGAAAAAGATTATGAAGGATTAAAAACATATATAGAAAAAAGAGAAAGAGAAATAGACGAATACAAAAATGAAAATAAATCAAGTGATTATATAGATGTTCTAACAAATCAATTAAAATAATGATAATATTATATAGTATTTTATGGGAAAATATAGTAAAAAATGAGAAAAAAGTCGAATATTGTCGAATTATGAAAGTTAAGTATATCAATAGAAAGACGAGAAAATACCTATCAGCCAGAATAGTTATATTATTTTACATAATATGATAAAATATAAAGTAAGAAATATCTCTTCAAGGAGGCATATTATGGGTATGAAAAGTAACAATAAAATAATATTGAATAAGTTGATGAAAAATCTTAATTTTTATGATATCATAATAATGAAAATTTTTGGAAACTATACATTGAAAATATATAGATTAGGATTTAGTGATGCTTTTAAATGGGAGAATCAGAAACATAAAAAAATTAAATAATTTCGCACGGCTGTAGTAAGGCTGTAGTAAAAAATAAATGATTTACTAAAACCATTGAAATTAAAGAGTTTTAGAGCCTAAGTTTGTCTAACGATAATGGCAAGAGGAGCCATAAGGTAAAATCGTCGCACCAAAACGACGAAAACAAAGAAAATCAACTGTAATGGTTGATTTTTT
>CANQBB010000024.1 GCA_947588905.1 uncultured Clostridia bacterium | reverse complement strand
ATAGAAGGTATTCATGGACTTAATGAAAAATTAACAGCTGATATACCTCGCTCTAAAAAATTTAAAATATATATTAGTGCATTAACTTGCTTAAATATTGATGATTATAATAGAATATCAACTTCTGATTCAAGACTACTTAGAAGAATGCTTAGAGATTGTTATTTCCGTTCACATTCTGCAACTGCAACTCTTAAGATGTGGCCTTTAGTTAGACGTGGAGAAGAAAAATATATATTCCCTTATCAAGAAGAGGCAGATGTAATGTTTAATTCATCACTAGTTTATGAAATTGCAGCTATGAAAACTCTTATTGAACCTATTCTTGCAACTGTAGATAGAAATGAACCAGAATTTTCTGAAGCAAAAAGATTATATGAATTTTTAGGTTACTTTTTACCAATAGAAAAAGAAGATATTCCAATAAATTCTCTTATACGTGAATTTATTGGTGGTGGATGCTTTTATAGATAGGATGTGCTAGAATGGGAAATTTTATAAAAAATGATGAAGGCTTTATTTGTGAATATTGTGGTAATGAAAACTTACCTTTAGGATATACCAGTAGAGATCATTGTAGTAAATGTTTGTGTTCAAAACATGTAGATAAAAATCCACGGAGATAGGGCAGAAGAATGTAAAGGAAAACTTATTCCAATTTCAGTAGAAAATAATTCTAAAAAAGGTTATGTAATTATATATAGATGTGATAAATGTGGTGCAATAAGAAAAAATATTGCAGCCAAGGATGACAATATGAGCTTAATTATTAAATTAAGTGCAAACCCAATTATAGATTAAAAATATGTTAAAAAGAAAACTGTTAGACTAAATTCTAGCAGTTTTTTTATATAAATAATTTTTAAGTAATAATATTAACTCCTTACGAATAATTTAGTTTTAAAGGAGGAGTACGATTATGAAAAATAAACTAATTTTTCTTGTAATTATTTTAATTTTAATTGCAATTATTTTTTCTGTTGTAGATAAAAAGGGAATTGAAAATAAAAATTTTAAACCTTTAGAAATCAATGTTGGAGATGAATTTACATATATAGATTATAAAAATAAAATGTATGTATTAAATTATGAAATGCAAGATGTCAATGGTGATAATAATAAAGAGATGATTATTTTAATTGGAGAAAGAGAAAAAGTAGAAAATGTTAAAGCTAATAGTATTGATGTTGTTATTTATGATACAAATGATAGCAATTTTTATAATTTAAATCTTAAAAATTATGATGGAAAGCTTCCTAAGATAAACACTAAAGATGTTACAGGAGATAAAATTTTAGATATCATTTTGACTGCTAATGATGAAAATGAAAATATTTCTATGAGAATTGTATCTTTCCAAAATGGAGAATATAAAGAAATATTTAAGAATAAAGATAACAAAGGAATTGTATTTACGGGCAATTTTGTTGATGGATTTAAAGCATATTTGAGTTGTGATAAATATAAAAAAGAAGTTAATGTTGATCTAAATGATAGAAAAGAAAATTATATAACAAATGGATTTTTTGATGAATCAGGAAGATTATTAAAAACTGAAAGCAAAATATCAACTACACCATTTTGCAGAATCGAATTTGTGCAGTTAAATGAATATTATGGAATTCAAACAGTACAAAAAATAGTTGGATTTAATAATGATGATTTATTAGATGAAATAACATCGGTTTGGAAATATGAAAATGGCAAGTGGAATGTAAAAGAAGCAAAAGGAAGTGTTGTTGGGAATTTATTATATTAAAAAGTTGCATTTTAATAAAAACCATGATAAAATGTGAGAACTTTAATAGTTATATAAATCATACTTTAATAAGGAGGATGGGCAATGGAAGAAGAGAAGAATAATGCTTTTGAACGGAAATTTGAATATATTCGAATTAGACTTTATTTGATGGCTAGTTTAGATTGCTTTTATAAGCTTACATCCGAAAGAGTTCATTTGTATTCTGAAGGCTGTTTTATGAAGAAAATGTGCGAAGTTTTAGGTGTTAATAAAAGAAAGTTTAGTCAGTATTATAAAGTTGCAAAAACAAAGCTAATGGCATTGGAAGATAATGAAAATAGAGCTTTGTATATGTCAATGGCACAAGATTATTCTGATGAGTTTGAAATAAATGTTGAGATTCTTCCTGAAAATTATGTTCTTTTGGGGGTTATGTTCAAAGAATTTAAAGATTAGCATATAGAAAAAACGTGGAAACTTAAGAGTATGAGTTTCCACGTTTTTGAATTTAAATATTAAATTTTATAATTCAGGAATATAATAAGATAAACTATGTGATTTAATATAATGAATCAATTCAGACAAATCATCAGGATTATTAAAATCATAAGTAATACGCAAAACGGTATCGTTTGTAATGATACGTAAAGAAGTTGCACCAAATTCCACCGCTTTTTCAGTAATTTCTTTGCAAACACTACATGATTTGCGGGATAACTTAGATTTGTCTTTTTCAATCATGTCATCAATGATGTCTAAAAATCTTCTAAAGGAAATTGGATTGATAGCGCACATAGTACTCTTCGTAGGCACAAATATTGACAACTTGTTGCTTGACATTATCATGTTCCTCCTTAACATTTTACTTAAAATATTATCCCAAAAATGTAGTTACTGTGAAATTATATCATGGTAGACATAATTTGTAAATATTTTTTTAAAATACCCATGATTTTTCAATAATTTCATTGACAAAAGTTTAAAAATATAAGATAATTATATAGGTTTTAATGGCTCACTTTTACCAGTTGAGCCATAATTTAGCAGAAAAAGGAAAGGATTGGTTTAAAATGGCAAATAATGAAGAACAAAATTTTGCAGAGCTATATGAAAGCTCATTAAAAAAATTAGAGGAAGGAACAATTGTTGAAGGTACTGTCGTAGATATCGTTGGTGATGATATTTTTGTCGACTTAGGATATAAAGCAGATGGTATTATACCAAAGGATGAATTTTCTTATAATGATGAGACTCCATCATCAAAATATAAAGCTGGAGATTCTATTACAGCATATATTTTGAAAATGAACAATGGACAAGGTAATATACTTCTTTCAACAAAAAGATTACAAAGAAAAAAATTACAAGAAGAATTTGCTGAAGCAGTAAAAGCAGATAAAGCTATCGAAGCTAAAGTTACAGATGTTGTTAAAGGCGGAGTAATTGCAGAGAATGGAGCTATTAAAATATTTGTTCCTCAAGGGCAACTTGCAACAAGAGTTGAAAATTTAGATGAATATAGAGGAAAAAATATAGTATTAAAAATAATTGAGTACAAACCTGAAAAGAGAAAAATAGTTGGATCTGAAAAGAAAGTTGTTTATGAACTAAGAGACTTAAAACAAGCACAAACATGGGCTAATATCGCAGAAGGACAAGTAATTAAAGGTGTAGTTAGACAATTAACAGATTATGGTGCATTTGTAGATATTGGTGGAGTAGATGGATTACTTCATATTTCAGAAATGTCATGGAAGATTATAAAACATCCTTCAGAGGTTCTTAAGGTTGGTCAAGAAATTGAAGTTAGAGTTTTAAGTGTAGATAAAGAAGCTAAAAAGATTTCTTTAGGATATAGAAAACCAGAAGATAATCCTTGGGCAAATGTTACATTACAAGTTGGTGATGTAGTCGAAGGTAAAGTTTCTAGTATGAAACCTTTTGGAGCTTTTGTTGAAATGGATAACGGCTTAGAAGGACTAGTTCATATTTCAAATAT
Source organism: uncultured Clostridia bacterium (assembly GCA_947588905.1). Taxonomy (GTDB): domain Bacteria; phylum Bacillota; class Clostridia; order TANB77; family UBA1234; genus UBA1234. The sequence goes on along the minus strand of CANQBB010000024.1, from coordinate 18,162 downwards.
TACTAATAAAAGAATATCTAAACCACAAGATGTTTTAGAATTAGGACAAGTTGTTACAGCAAAAGTTCAAGAAATTGATTTAGACAAAAAAAGAATTGAACTTTCAATTAGAGAACTTGAAGGAATGGCAGAACCAAAAGAAGAAGTTAAAGAAGTAAAAAAAGATGATGCAAATAATATTGAAGGACAACTTTCAATAGAATAATAAAATATTTAAGCGGGCCTCAAAACCCGCTAATATACTGAATTCAAAAGAAATTATGTTAATAGTAGAAAAGGGGAAATTACAATGGAAATTAGAAATGTTGCAATTATTGCACACGTTGATCATGGTAAAACAACTTTAGTAGATGCTCTACTAAAACAATCAGGTACTTTTAGAGAAAATGAACATGTAGATGAAAGAGTTATGGACTCTAATGATTTGGAAAAAGAAAGAGGTATTACTATACTTGCTAAAAATACATCAGTTAAGTATGGTGATTATAAAATAAATATAATTGATACACCTGGTCATGCTGACTTCGGTGGAGAGGTTGAACGTGTTTTGAAAATGGTTGATGGCGTTCTTCTATTAGTTGATGCTTTTGAAGGCGTAATGCCTCAAACACGTTTCGTTTTAAGAAAAGCATTAGCTCTTAATTTAAAACCAATAGTTGTTTTAAATAAAATTGATAGACCAGGAGCTAGACCAACGGAAGTTGTTGATGAGGTAATTGACTTATTTTTTGAACTTGCTGCAAATGATGATCAATTAGGATTTCCAGTAATATATGCTTCTGCAAAACAAGGAACTGCATCTTTAGATTTAAATACACCTGGAACAGATATGAAGCCTATATTTGATACAATAATTAAATATATTGATGCACCACATGTTCATCCTGAAAAGCCAATGCAAATGCTTGTTTCAAGTATTGATTATGATAATTATGTTGGAAGAATTGCAATAGGAAGAGTGGAAAGTGGTTCTATATCTGAAGGACAACAAGTTGCTGTTTGCAGAAAAGATGGAACTGTTCAACAAACTAAAATAGGAAAACTATATACTTATCAAGGATTAAAAAGATTTGAAATTGATGGTGCAGATGCTGGAGACATAATTGCTGCTGTTGGTATTCCAGATATAAATATAGGAGAAACAATAACTGATCCTAATAATCCAGAAGCAATTCCTTTTGTAGATATTGATGAACCTACATTAACTATGACATTTAGTGTTAATAATGGACCTTTTGCAGGAAAAGAAGGACAATTTGTTACTTCAAGACATTTAAAAGATAGACTAATGAAAGAACTTGAATCTAATGTAAGTTTAAGAGTAGAAGAAACTGATTCAACAGATAGTTTTAAAGTTTCTGGTAGAGGAGAACTTCATTTATCTGTTTTGATTGAAACAATGAGAAGAGAAGGTTTTGAATTTATGGTTTCACGTCCTTCTGTTATTTATAAAGAAATTGATGGCGTAAAATGTGAACCTATTGAAGAACTTGTTATTGATGTACCAGATGAATTTACAGGTAATGTTATTGAAAAATTGGGAATGAGAAAAGCTGAAATGACTAATATGATTGTTGGCGAACATGGAGGATATACAAGACTTGAATTTAAAATACCTGCTAGAGGTCTTATTGGTTATAGAAGTGAATTTATGACAGATACAAAAGGTAATGGAATAATGAACCATGTGTTTAGTGGATATGAACCATATAAAGGAGAAATTGCTGCAAGAAATAAAGGTTCTTTAATTGCATTTGAAACAGGTAAATCTGTTACTTATGGACTTTTCAATGCTCAAGAAAGAGGAGTATTATTTATAGGTGCTGGTGTTGATGTTTATCAAGGTATGATTGTTGGAGAAAATCCAAGACCAGAAGATATGGAAGTTAATGTTTGTAAAGAAAAACATTTAACTAACACAAGAGCTTCTGGAAGTGATGATGCATTAAGACTTACACCACCTAGAGTATTTTCTTTAGAGCAAGCTATTGAATATATTGGAGAAGATGAACTTGTAGAAGTTACACCTAAGAGCATTAGATTAAGAAAGAAAATATTAGATCCAACTGCTAGAATTAGATGGATGAGAGCAAATGGATTACTATAATAAATAAGAGGTTTAGTTAATATGAAATTATCGGATTTTTATTATGATTTACCAGAAGAATTGATTGCACAACATCCAACAGAAAAAAGAGATGAATCAAGACTTCTAGTATTAGATAGAAAAACTGGAAAAATTGAACACAGAGTTTTTAAAGATATTATTTCATATCTTACTCCAAAGGATTGTTTAGTTATAAATGAAACAAGGGTTATTCCTGCAAGAATTTATGGAACTAAAAAAGATACAGACAGCAAAGTAGAAATATTACTTCTTAAAGATATGGGAGATAATAAATGGGAAGTATTAGTTAAACCAGGAAAGAAATGCAAGATAAATACAGAATTAGAATTTAAAAATGAAGATGGAAGTAAAGTTATATTAACAGCAAAAGTAATAGACATTTTAGAAGATGGAAATAGAATTGTAGAATTAAAATATAATGGAATTTTAAATGAAATATTAGATGAAATTGGTGTTATGCCACTTCCTCCTTATATTCATGAAAAGTTAGAAGAAAAAGAAAGATATCAAACTGTTTATAGTAGAGTTAAAGGTTCAAGTGCAGCACCAACTGCTGGTCTTCATTTTACAAAAGAGTTATTAAAACAAATTGAAGATATGGGTGTAAGAATTGCAAAGGTTACACTTCATGTAGGTTTAGGAACTTTTAGACCTGTAAAGGAAGAAAATATTGAAGATCATAAAATGCATTCTGAATATTTTGAAATTGATAAAGAAGCTTGTGATATTATAAACGAAACTAAAGCTAATGGTGGAAAAGTTTTTTGTGTAGGGACAACATCTTGTAGAACTGTTGAAAGTGCTGCTGATGACAATGGCTATTTAGTACCACAAAAAGGTAATACAGAAATTTTTATATATCCAGGATATAAATTTAAAGTACTAGATAATTTGATTACAAATTTCCATTTGCCTGAAAGTACATTACTAATGCTTATTTCTGCACTAGCTAGTAGAGAAATGATTTTAGATACATATAAAATTGCTGTTCAAGAAAAATATAGATTTTTTAGTTTTGGAGATGCAATGCTAATAAAATAATAGGAGGAACTTATGGAGCAACCAATACGATATGAACTAATAAAAAAAGATAAAAAGACTGGAGCAAGAAGAGGAAGAATTTATACACCACATGGAATTATTGAAACTCCTGTTTTTATGCCTGTTGGTACTCAAGCAACTGTTAAGGCAATGACTCCTGATGAGCTTAAAGAAATGGTTGATGCAAAAATAATTTTAGGAAATACATATCATTTATTTTTAAGACCAGGAGATGAATTAGTAAGAGATGCAGGTGGTCTTCATAAATTTATGAATTGGGATAGAGCTATACTTACAGATAGTGGTGGATTCCAAGTTTTTAGTTTAAGTGATTTAAGAAATATTAGTGAAGAGGGAGTTGGATTTAAGTCGCATCTTGATGGTTCAAGTTTATTTATATCTCCAGAAAAGTCTATTTCAATTCAGAATAATTTGGGTTCAGATATCATGATGTGTTTTGATGAATGTGTACCTTATCCAGCTGATTATGAATATACAAAATCATCAATGGAAAGAACAACTCGTTGGGCTGAAAGATGTAAGAAAGCTCACAAGAATCCAGAAAGACAAGGTTTATTTGGAATTGTACAAGGCGGAATGTATAAAGATTTAAGAAAGGAAAGCGCAAAGCAACTTATTGAATTAGACTTTCCTGGATATGCAGTAGGGGGATTAAGTGTAGGAGAACCTGCTGAACTTATGTATGATGTTTTGGCTGAAACAACACCTTATTTACCAGAAGACAAACCTAGATACTTAATGGGGGTCGGTTCGCCTGATTATTTAATTGAAGCGGTATTTCGTGGAATTGATATGTGTGATTGTGTTCTTCCAACTAGAATTGCAAGAAACGGAACTGCAATGACTACAAATGGAAAAGTTGTTGTTAGAAATGCAACTTATGAAAGAGACTTTACTCCATTAGATCCAGAATGTGATTGCTATACTTGTAAAAATTATACAAGAGCTTATATAAGACATTTAATTAAATGTGGAGAAATTTTAGGTGCAAGACTTCTTTCAATTCACAATTTAAGATTTTTAGTACGACTTATGGAGAATGTAAGAAAAGCTATTGAAGATGATAGACTTACAGAATTTAGAGATGAATTTTATAGCAAATATTATCATAAATAAAAAATGAAACAGGGGGACGGAGTTGAAAGAGGGGGACGGAGCAGACTTTCAATTTTTTCAAGAAAATTGAAAGTCTGCTCCGTCCCCCTCTTTCAACTCCGTCCCCCTGTTTCAAAATTTTTTAACTTTATTGCATAAATATTTAAGAATTGCTATACTAGAATTAGAATTTACAAAAGATAATTTTGAAAGGAGAAAATGATATATAAATATCATTAATATATAATGGAAAATTTATTAGTAGGATTTTCAATAATAGTTGGAATAATAGTTGTTGCTCTAATTTTAAATGAAAAGAAAATACATATTCCGTCTGATATAGCACTTCTAATTTTTTCGTCAATAATTGGTATAATAATTTTAATATTAAATAAATATGGAATATTTATTGGCCATATTGATACAGTTTTAAATATAAGATTAGACAATTTTTTACTTGAATGTACACTCTGTTTTATGCTATTTGCAGGGGCAAGTAAAGTTCGTTTAAATAAATTTGTAAAGAATATTGTACCAATATCTTTACTTGCAATGATTACTACTATTGCTAGTTCAATAATTTATGGAGGTATGTTCTATTTAGTTTGTTATTTATTAAAGTTAGATGTTAGTATTTGGATATGCTTATTATTAGGAGTAATTATTTCTCCTACGGATCCGATTGCTGCAACTGGAATATTAGGAAAACTTGGTTTATCTAAAAGCATGATATCAGTAATTGAAGGGGAATCTCTTTTAAATGATGGAATGGGAGTTGCTCTTTTAATATTTGTTAAAGGAATTATAACAAATGGAGTTGGAGAAAATTTTTTAATTTTAATTTTTAAAGAAATTATTGGTGCATTAGTTGTTGGTTATTTAATTTCATTTATATTATTTAAATTATTAAAAATGACTAATGAACCGATTTTACATATATTGATTAGTTTACTAACTGTTTCGCTATCATATATTATTTGCGAACATTTTGGATTTTCTGGAGTTATAGCATCTGTTGTGTGCGGAATGTATTATTCTTATGAATTAAACAAAATAAAAAGATGGCATGAAGTAGTTGATTCTAAAGAGTTATATGAAGATTTTTGGAATATAGTAGAAAACCTTTTAAATAGTGTTCTTTTTGTTTTAGTTGGAATATCTATTGGTTCAATGGAATTTAGCATTTATACATTAATATTTATTCCAATTGCGATTATATTAAATTTAGTAGCTAGATTTTTGGGCGTTGCTATATCTACAAAATTTTTAAAGAAAAATAAAATCCCTAGTAAATATAGTTTTAAAGAATTTGTATTATTACTTACATGGACTGGACTAAAAGGAGGTATATCGCTTGCTTTAGTTTTGTCTGTTAGAGATATTTTACCTAATGATATTTATTTGATTTTACTACATGTAACAACAATTACAATATTATTTACAACAATAGTTCAAGGTTTAACAACAAATAAAATTTATAAACATATAGAGAATATTAGAGAAAAAAGAATAGAGGAGATATCATGAGAATAATTATAGTTGGTATTGGGCAAACAGGAAAGGAGCTTGCAAAAGAATTAATTAATGCTGAACATGAAGTTGTAGTAATTGATACAAATGAAAAAGAAATAGATGATTTTACAAACAAATATGATGCAATAGGAATTGTTGGTAATGGTGCGAGTAAAAATATTCAAATGGAGGCAAAGGCAAAAAATGCTGATGTAATGATTGCACTTACATCAAGTGATGAAGTTAATTTAATGAGTTGTATCACTGGAAGGCTTTTAGGAGTTAAATATACTGTAGCAAGAATAAATGAAGAGGATTATATTGAAGATGAAAAATATTTAACTAAAGCTTTCGGAATTGATATGATTATAAATTCGGAGTTTGATACTGCAAAAGAAATTACAAGATTAGTTAGTTACCCAACTAATATAAATATTGGAGCTTTTGCAAATGGAAAAGTTGATGTTGCATTAGTAAAAGCAAAAGAAAATACAGGGTTAGTTGATTTACAAATTACAAAACTTAGAGAAAAATTTAATATTGATTTAATTGTCGCAGGAGTTATTAGAAATGATAAATTTATTATTCCTAGAGGAGATTTTAAATTTCAGTTAGATGATGATTTGTATGTAATTGCAAAGAGTACAGACATATATGAATTTTTATATGCCTTAAATTTAATTGAAAAGCCAGTAAAAAATATTTTAATGGTGGGTTGTGGTAAAATAGGTAAACATTTACTTTCTAATCTTAGCAAGATGAAAGTAAAAATAAAGGTTATTGAATTTGATAGTGAACGTTGTTTAGAACTAGCAAAAGAATTTCCAGATGTTAAAATTATTCATGGAAATGGTATTGATTCAGAAATGCTTATTGAGGAAGGCTTAAAAGATTATGATTGTGTTATATCATTAACTGGAAAAGATGAAACAAATCTTGTTGTTACATTGTTTGCTTGGTCTTATAAAGTTAGAAAACTTATAACTAAAATTGTTTCTCTAAGTTATACTAAAATGTTAAACAATGTTGAAATTGATAATACTATTTCGCCATATTATATAGTTCTATCATCTATCTTAAGATTTATAAGAGGTATAAGTGAAGGTGGATTAAACAACGACAATGTGAAGTCTTTATATAGATTTGCTCAAAACAATGGAGAAGCAATTGAATTTGAAGTTAGTGATAAGTTTTCACATATAGGAAAAAGTTTAAAAGAAATTAAAATAAATAAGAGTGTGGTAGTTGCTTTTATAATAAGAAATAATCAAGTTATAATGCCGAAAGGAGATACAACTATTGAAGTAAATGATAGAATTATAATTATTGCCCCTACAAGCAAAAACTTGGGAAAATTGGAAGAGATATTGTAGAAAAAGAAAATGCCCCTCGTTCGTGATGAACTAAAGGGGCTTTTTCTTATACAGTTTTAAACAGGCTGCATAAATTGCTGCCACACAAAACTGCATATTCTTTGTTGGGCTTGAGCTCCCAACGATAGTTGTTTCCGGTTACTTCAACAAAACCGTCTTGGGTTATCTCATAGAGCTTGTAAGTCGAACTGGCCCGAAGGATGGTCGGACAGTATTGGCTGCTAGCACATTCAACTGTGCCATGAGGAATGAGATCCCACAGTTCGAGGATATCTACCTCATAGGTCACAATCCTTTCCCCATTGGGAGCAATCGGTCTTTCATGATGGGGTCCAGGGCCTTGATCCTGAGGTTTGCTGTGGACGACAATGACTTTGTCAAATCCCTTGTAGTCGGGGGGATAATGACTTTTGGTAAAGTCGTTGATGTTGTTGTTACGCGGAGACTCCGCGCAAGCGAATGCGAACAGAGAAAGAACAAGAGCAAGAACAAGAACCAGAGCTATGAACTTCTTCATGGGTTTTACCTCCTTAGTAATCGAAAAGCGTTGGGAGTAGCTGATTGGGATAAAATCCCTGCAACATCTCTCTATCAGGAACATACATGTCCATCATGAGAGAATCCAGTGTAAACTGGTTATGTATATATTATAGCACATTATGTGTCAAAAGTAAATAGTAGGAGCTTGATTTTTACCATATTTTGTAATATAATATTTTAGATTTGAATTTATGAAAAAAGGAGATTTTTCATGGAAGTACTTGCTAAGATATTACCTAAGATGAAAAAATATGATGCTTATATAAATGACGTAAAAAAAGATAATTTCCCAATTTCTCTTTCTCGGCCTTTCAGATAGTCAAAAGGTTCATTTTGCATATTCTACTAGATTTTATACAGAAAGACCAATTATAATAATTACTTATAATGATATTCAGTTAAAGAAATTGGCAGAGGATTTTAAATTTTTCAGTGATGAAGAAATTTTAATATATCCAAAAAGAGAAATTGTTTATTATGATATTGATACAATGAATAAAGATATAACTATGGATAGGCTTAGTATTTATACTAAGCTTTATGAAAGTAGTGTAAAAGTTATTTTAACTACAATAGAAGCAGTTATGCAAAAAACAATTTCAAAGAATAAACTATTTGAAAATGTTTTACAATTAGAAGTTGGTAAAGATATTTCTCTTGAAAATTTGAAAGAATCATTAAATACTTTAGGATACGATAGAGAAGATATGGTTACTGGTAGAGGTCAATATACAGTTCGTGGTGGTATAATTGATTTCTTTCCACTAACTACAGATAATCCAGTTAGAGTTGAATTTTGGGGAGATGAAATTGATTCTATTAGATTCTTTGATGTTGAGTCTCAGAGAACAATTGAAGCATTAAAAGAAATTAGCATTTTCCCAGCAGAAGAATTTTTAGTTGATAAAAATAAAATTGATGATATATGCGAAAATATTTTAAAAGAATATCCAGATGCAACTGCTGATGTTGAAGCTATAAAGAATGGTAATTATATAACTAAAATAGATAAGTATTTCAAATTCTTTTATAAAGAAACTTCAACTTTATTAGATTACATTGGGAAAAATACAATAGTATTTTTGGATGAGCCATCAAGGATTGTTTCAAAAGCTCAATCTATTGAATTTGAAAGTAAAGAATATATTGAACAATGTTTAGAAAAAAATAAAGTTGTTCCAAGTTATGCAGAATCAATGACATTATGGGAAGATGTTAACTATTGCTTTGAAAAATTAAATGTGATTAACATGGAACGAACTGATACTATGCATGCAAAAAGAAATGGATACAGTTTTAACTGTAGGGAGGTGAACTTTTTTCGTGGTTCAATGGATATATTTGTACAGGAAGTACAAGATGCATTGAATGATGAAAAAATAGTTCTTATTCTTGGAGGCACTATTTCAAAGGCTAGAGGAATAGCGACAATGCTATTAGAACATAATGTTTCAGCCACATTTTTAGAAAATATAGATATAAACTTTTTAAATAAAGGTAAAGTTTTAGTTATTCCCGGGACTTTATCAGAAGGCTTTGAATATGTAGATATTGGACTAATTGTTGCAACAGAGAGTGAAGGGGTAAACAAAGAAGTAACTAAAAGAAGACATACTCCAAAAGTTTTTAAAGAAGGTAAAAAAGTTGTTTTTGCAGATTTAAATGTTGGAGATTATATAGTTCATTCTGTTCATGGAATTGGGCAGTATGTTGGTATTCATACTCTTGAGGTAGATGGAGTAAAAAAAGATTATATCAAATTAAAATATAAAAATGATGATGTTTTATATATTCCTACAAACCAATTAGATAATATAAGAAAGTATATTGGTAATGGAGATGCAGCTCCTAAATTAAATAAATTAGGCACTAAAGAATTTGCAAAAACTAAAGCAAAAATTAAAGCATCTCTTAAGGATATTGCTAAAGGGTTAATAGAATTATATGCTAAACGAAAACAACAAAAAGGATATAAATTTTCACCAGATACAGTATGGCAAAATCAATTTGAAGAAGCTTTCCCTTATGAAGAAACTGAAGATCAATTAAGATGTATTGAAGAAGTTAAAAGAGATATGGAAAGTGAGCTTCCGATGGATAGACTTCTTTGTGGAGATGTTGGATATGGTAAAACGGAAGTTGCAATACGTGCTGCTTTTAAAGCTGTTATGGATGGAAAACAAGTTGCTTATTTGGTTCCTACTACAGTTCTTTCAGATCAACAGTATAATGAATTTAAAAATAGAATGAAAGATTATCCTGTTAAAATTGATGTTTTAAATAGATTCAAAACAACTAAAGAAAAAAATGAAATCTTAAAACAATTAAGAACGGGAGAATTGGACATTATAATAGGTACACACAGGATTATTCAAAAAGATATTCAATTTAAAGATTTAGGATTATTGATTATCGATGAAGAACAACGTTTTGGAGTAAAGCATAAGGAAGCAATTAAAGAATTAAGAAGTAATGTAGATGTTCTTACAATGACTGCTACACCTATTCCAAGGACATTACATATGTCTATTGTTGGAATAAGAGATATGAGTGTTATTTATGAACCTCCTAAAAATAGAGTGCCTATTCAAACTTATGTTTTAGAGTATGATGAAGAAGTTATAAAAGAGGCTATTATAAAAGAAATTGAAAGAAAAGGACAAGTATTTTACTTGTATAATAAAGTAGAGGGCATAGAAAAGAAAGCAAGTGAATTATCAAGACTAGTACCAGAAGCAAGAATTGCTTTTGCACATGGACAAATGGATGGTAGAGAACTTGAAAATATTATGAAAGATTTTATTGATAAAAAAATTGATGTAATTGTTTGCACTACAATTTTAGAATCTGGAATTGATATTCCAAATGCAAATACAATTATTATTGAAGATGCAGACAATCTTGGACTTTCTCAACTTTATCAAATTAGGGGTAGAGTTGGAAGAAGTGATAAAAATGCTTATGCTTATATAACTTATAGAAGAAATAAACTTCTTTCAGAAGCATCTGAAAAAAGATTAAAAGCTATTAAAGAATTTACAGAGTTTGGTTCTGGATTTAAAATTGCTCTTCGTGATTTGGAAATTCGTGGAGCTGGAAATATTTTGGGACCAGAGCAACATGGACATATGGATGCAGTTGGTTATGAAATGTATTGCAAACTTCTTGATGAAGCAGTTAAGGAAATGCAAGGAGAAGAAGTTGCAGAAGAGGTTGATACTCAAATAGAGCTAAAAGTTACTGCATATATACCAGATTCATATATTGAAAATATAAATCAAAAAATTGAAGTTTATCAAGATATTGCAAATATTGAAAATGAAGAAGAAATTATTGATATGACGGATGCTTTGATTGATAGATATGGGGAAATACCTAATGAGTGTATAAATTTATTAGAGATTGCTAGAATAAAAATATATGCTAGAAATTTAAAAATTTTAAGTATCATTCAAAAGGGTACTAATGTTGTTATTGGATTTAGTACAGAAGAATATATTATGGATAAAGTTCAAATATTAGTTGACATATATAAGGGAAATATACTATTTTCTTCTGGAGTTACGCCTTATTTAACTTTAAAGTTGCAAAGTCAAAAAGATAGTGATATATTAAATGAAGTATTAAAATTACTTAAGATTGTGAAAGGATGATTTTTGTTATGGAGAAAAAAACAAGTATTGTTGTTATTGTTATTGGTGTTGTAGTTCTTATTGCAGTTATATTGGCTTTTGCTTTAGAATCAGGAAGTAATAGTAGTCTTGACTCTAATGAAATATTAAGAATAAATAATAATTTGTATTATAAAGATGAATTTGAAGATTTTATAAGATATACACTTTATAGTAATAATGGAGATATGACAATTGATACTGAAGAACATGCAGAAGGTGCAACTGAAGAAAGTATTTTTATTAGTGAATGTTTAGACAACTTTTATACATTGAAAACTTATGAAATCATTGCAGAAAAGGAAAATATAACTTTAGCTAGTGGGGAAATTGATGAAGTAAATAATGAATATGAATCTAATAAAGAAAAAATAGAATCAGTAGGATTATCTCAAGATAGATATACTTATTTTGCAAGTTTATATTCTCTTGTAAATAAAATAACTAGTAACCCAGCTGAGTATATTAAACTTCCTGATGGTGTATATGATTCTTATGTAAAAGAACTTTCTGGAGATGATGCAAAATCATTCACATATAGAATTATGCAAGTTGGATATACTGAAGAAGAAGTTTCTGGAGAATCTGGAGAGATGATAACCTCTGGAGATAAAGCTGAAAAGCAAGAATTTATGAATAGTTTAGTAGCTAGAGTTAAAGCTGGAGAAACTTTTGAAACTGTTGCAGAAAGCGGAGATACTAGAATAATTTCTTCTAATGGTGGATATACAGTTGGTAAGAGTGCTTTAGAATATTCTGCTGGTGTATTGCTAGACCAAAAAATTGGTATGTTTACAGGAAATACAGATTTGAGTACTGCTATAAAGAAAACAGCTTCTGGAGAACTTACAGAAATTATTGATACAGGAAATGCATTTCAAGTTGCATTAGTTGAAGGTGTAGAAGATGGAATTGTTGGTGGAGCTAAAGACGAAGTAATTCAAGCATTATTAAATGAATCATATACTGAGATAATAAATTCATATATTACTGATATGGAAGTAAATTATTCAGTATTATCTAGAATTAAAATTCAATAATTATAATAACTTAAGAAGTCGCTTAAAATGGGCGACTTCTATAATTTAAAGGAGAATAAAATGATTACTAGCAAAACAAATGAATTTATAAAACATGTTAAATCATTACATCAAAAAAAATATAGAGATGAATATAAAGAATTTTTTGTTGAAGGAAAGAAACTTGTAATCGAAGCAATTGAAGAGAAAATGAATATTATAAAAATTATTATTTGCAAAGAATTGTTTGAAGATAATATTGATTTTAAAGATATTGAGTTTGTAGATAAGAAAATTTTTGAATATATTTCAGATACTAAAACTCCACAAGGAATAATGGCAATAATAAAAGTGCAAGAAATTCAAAAGGTTAAAGGTGATACGATATTTGCTTTAGATAATATTCAAGACCCTGGAAACTTAGGTACAATTATTAGAACTCTAGATTGTGCTGGAATAAACAATTTACTTCTTTCAAATGGAACTGTTGATTGCTATAATCCAAAAACTGTTAGAAGTACAATGGGTGCAATTTATAGAGTAAACGTTCAGGAAAATGTAGATTTAAAATTTAAATTAAACGAATTAAAAAAAGAAGGCTATAAAATTATTATAACTTCTTTAGATGCCAATATATATCATTATGATTTAGATTTTAAAGATAAATGTGTTATTGTTATAGGAAATGAAGCAAATGGGGTAAGTAAAGAAATTCAAAGTATGGCTGATGTAAAGGTGAAAATTCCTATGCTTGGAAGAACTGAAAGCTTAAATGCAAGTGTTGCTGCAAGTTTAATGGCTTATGAAAGAGTACGCAAAAATTATAAATAGATACTTATTACAGAGTAAAAGTTTTATTTTACTCTGTTTTTTCTTTGCTTAAAATACGTTCTAATCCTTGAAAAATATAATATTTTGATGTAAAATTATTGCAAATGTTTATATAAGCTATTTATTAGCTAGAAAGGATATATAATGATAAAGAAATGGGAATATGTTAATGTAGATGAAAATAAGGTTAAAGAAATTGCTGCTAAACATGAAATTTCTGAAATAATAGCTAGAGTTTTGTTAAATAGAGGAATAACAGATGATAATGAAATTGAAGATTTTTTGCATCCAAAATTAGAAAACTTAAATAATCCATTTTTGTTAAATGATATGGATAAAGCAGTTGATAGAATTATTCAATGTAAAGAAAATAATGAGAAAATTACAATTTATGGTGATTATGATGTAGATGGAATAACTAGTATTGCTACTTTATCTAAATTTTTAACTGAGCTTGGGATAGATAATGATTATTATTTGCCTAATAGACTTGATGAAGGCTATGGATTAAATAATAATGCTTTATCAAAAATTTCTGAAGATGGTACAAAAGTTTTGATAACTGTTGACTGCGGAATTTCTGCTTATGATGAAGTAGAATTTGCAAATGAATTAGGAATAAATGTTATTGTTACAGATCATCATGAATGTCCAGAAAATTTACCAAGAGCATTAGCTGTTATAGATCCTAAAAGAAATGATTCTACATATCCATTTCCTTCTCTTGCTGGAGTTGGTGTTACTTTTAAATTGATACATGCCATTTCTTTAAAATTAAATTTAGATAGAAAAAAATATTTAAAATATTTAGATATTGTTTGTCTTGGCACAGTGGCTGATATAGTTCCTTTAATTAGTGAAAACAGAATAATAGTTAATTATGGCTTGATTTTGCTAAAAGAAACTAGAAATATAGGTTTACAAGCTTTAATTAGTGCTGCTGGGTATAGTGATGTTGATTCTATAGCAATTTCATTTGGACTTGCTCCTAGAATAAATGCATGTGGAAGAATGGGAAAAGCTGAAATTGCATTAAAACTTTTATTAACATCATCTGTAGACGAAGCAAAGAATATAGCTAATACTTTAAATTTGTTAAATAAAGAAAGACAAGAAGTTGAGAAAAAAATTATTGATGATGCAATAAATATTATAGAAGATAAAGAGTTATATAAAAACGATATTATTATAGTTGGAAACAAAGGATGGCATCATGGCGTAATAGGAATAGTTGCATCAAAGATAACAGAACTTTATTATAAGCCAACCGTCTTAATATCTTTTGAGGATGGTATTGGTAAAGGCTCTGGTAGAAGCATAGAAGGCTTTGATTTGCATGAAGCATTAACTAAATGTAGTGATTGCTTAGATAAATTTGGTGGACATGAAATGGCAATAGGGTTATCTGTTAGTGAAGAAAAATATGAAGAATTTAAAAATAAACTTATGAAAGTTACTTCTGAAAAAATAGATAAAGAGGCCATTCCAAGCATTAAGATTGATGCTGTTGTATCTCCAAAAGAAATAAATTATAATATTTTTTTAGATATGAAATTACTTGAACCATATGGCGAAAGTAATCCATCTCCTTTATTTGTTTCAAAAAATTTAAAAGTTGAAAGTATTAGATTACTTTCTAATGATAAGCATTTGAAATTAACATTAAAAGAAGATAATATTATTTTAGATGCGATAGGATTTAATTTGGGAGATAAGCAAATTCATCTTGGAGATAGAGTGGATTTAGTATTTGCTTTAGAATTAAATAAGTATAATAATTTTGAAAGTATACAATTAAATGTTAAAGATATTAAAAAAAGTTTAAATTAAAAAGAGGGTGAGGGTATGTCAACTATTAAAGATATAATATCTAAGACAAGAGAATATAATAAAAAATCTGATTCTAAGCTTATAATGAAAGCATATAACTATGCTTTTGAAGCACATAAAGAACAAAAAAGAAAATCAGGAGAACCATATATAATTCATCCTGTTGATGTTGCATATATTGTTGCTTCACTTGAATTAGATGATTATGCAATTTGTGCTGCTCTTTTACATGATGTCGTTGAAGATACAGAAGTTACCCTTGATGATATAAAAAATGAGTTTGGACCTGAAATTGCAACATTGGTTGATGGTGTTACTAAACTTGGAAAAATAATTTCTTATTTTGATAAAGAAGAAGAACAAGTTGAAAACTATAGAAAGTTTTTCATGGCAATGGCAAAAGATATTCGTGTACTTATGATAAAACTTGCTGATAGACTTCATAATATGCGTACGTTAAAACATTTGAGTGATGATAGAAAAATTGCAATAGCAAAAGAAACACTTCAATTATATGCACCGCTTGCAAATAGACTTGGTATTTATTCTATTAAATGGGAATTAGAAGATTTGAGTTTTTTATATTTAGAGCCAGAAGCTTATAATGAATTAGTTGAAGGAATAAATTCAAAAAGGGAAGAAAGAGAAAAATTTATAAATGAAATTATTGATGAAATTAGAAAAAAACTTAAAGAAATGAAAATAGAAGCTGAAGTATATGGAAGACCAAAACATTTTTATAGCATTTATAGAAAAATGCAAAATGGAAATAAAACTTTAGATCAAATTTATGATTTATTTGCAATGAGGATAATAGTTAATTCTATTAAAGACTGTTATGCAGCACTTGGGTTAGTACACGAACTATATAAACCTATGCCTGGTAGGTTTAAAGATTATATTGCAATGCCTAAACCTAATATGTATCAATCTTTACATACAACTTTAATTGGTAATGGAGGAACTCCTTTTGAAGTTCAAATTAGAACATGGGATATGCATAGAGTCGCTGAATATGGTATTGCTGCTCACTGGGCATATAAAGAAGGAAAGAGCGTTACTGCTAATGATGAAAAATTATCATGGCTTAGAGAAACTTTGGAATGGCAAAAAGATACAAATGATGAACATGAATTTTTAAATAAATTAAAAGGTGATTTATTTGATGAAGAAGTTTTTGTATTTACTCCTAAAGGAGATATAAAATCTTTACCAGCAGGAAGTACACCTATTGATTTAGCATATCAAATTCATGAACAAGTTGGACACAGAATGATTGGTGCAAAAGTAAATAGTAAAATGGTACCTATAACAACTAAACTTGCAAATGGAGATATTGTTGAAATTATTACGTCAGATAATTCTAAAGGCCCAAGTAGAGATTGGCTTAAAATTGTTAAAACGGTACAAGCTAGAAATAAAATTCAAAACTGGTTTAAGAAAGCTCAAAAAGAAGAAAACATTATTAAAGGTAAAGAGGCTATAGAAAAAGAATTAAAAAGAATAGGAATGTCTTTTGCTGATTTGTTTAAAACTGAGTGGGTTGAAAAAACACTTAACAGATATAAATATAATACTTTAGAAGATTGCTATGCCGCAATAGGTTTCGGTGCAATTTCTCCTCAAAAAATAATTACTAGATTATTAGAAGAATATAAAAAAGAACATAAGGAAGAAGAAATAGAAAAGAAACTTGAAGAGTTAAGAACCACAAAAAATGTTTCTAAACCTAAAAATTCAAAAACTGGTATAATTGTTAAAGGAATAGATAATTGCTTAGTTAAATTATCAAAATGTTGTAATCCACTTCCTGGAGATGAAATAATAGGATATATAACAAAGGGTAGAGGAGTTTCTGTACATAGAGCAGATTGTATAAATTGTAAAAATTTACTTACAGATGAACAACGTTTAATTGATGTAGAGTGGGTAAAAGAAGCTCAAGCTTCTTATATTGCTGAATTAGAAATATTTGCAAATGATAGAGCAGGTTTGCTTGCAGATATTACTGGAGTTACTAATGAATTAAAAATAACTATCATGTCACTTAATGCGAAGTCTGTTAATAATAATAGAGTAGCGATAACTACTTTAGAAGTTGAAATTAGTGATACTGAAAAACTTAATAAGCTAATTAAAGGAATTAGAAAAATCGATTCTGTTTATGATGTACATAGACAAAAGTAATAATTAGATGAAGGAGTAAATATAATGTTACTAAAGATGTATAGAGATATGGTTGCAGAAATGGATATATATACTAATATATATGTAGTTGCAGATGAAAAAACAAAAGAAGGAATAGTAATTGATCCTGGAGGAGCAATAGACAAAGTATATAATTATATAGAAAATATGAGAATAAAATTAAAATATATTCTTTTAACACATTGTCATGCTGATCATATAGCAGGTATGAAATTACTTCATAATTATTATCCTTCAAGCAAAATTATTATACATGAATATGATAGAGAAGGTTTGATAGATTCTAGTATAAATATGTGTGATACAGTTGGAGTACCTCCTAATTATTTAGAGGCAGATTTTGTTGTTAAAGATGGAGATATTATTTCTTTTGGAGGTTTACAAGCTAAAATTATACATACACCTGGTCACACAAGAGGAAGTATTAGCATATTGATAAATGATGCTTTATTTACAGGTGATACATTATTTAAAAGAATGCATGGAAGGACAGATTTAATAACTGGCTCTGAAGAAGATATGCATAATTCTATTATGAAATTATTAGCTCTTCCAGATAATACAATAGTATATCCAGGACATGGAGCAATTACTATTATAAAAGAGGAAAGAGAACATTATTATTAAAATCAAACTCGTAGGGGCGATTACCAATCGCCCAAAAAATAAATGTTTTGAGAAAAATACTTGTCAAAATTAAAAATTTAAGCTATAATTACTAAGTAGCATTTAAAGAATGTTTGCTTTGTGGTTTTTCAGCTTGGGCCTTTGAGCCCCCTAATTACAAAGTAACGTTAAAAATGTTTGCCCGAGTGGCGGAATTGGCAGACGCACACGACTCAAAATCGTGCGGGAAACCATGCGGGTTCAAGTCCCGCCTTGGGCACCAAACA
>CANQBB010000023.1 GCA_947588905.1 uncultured Clostridia bacterium | reverse complement strand
TGACGACCTTACAGTGACCATTGTGGGCGATGTGGCGTCATCAAGGGTTGCAAGGAGCAATATCTGGGCTTTGCTTGTCAATATTAACATTTATATTGCATGTAGCATAATCTATATCTGTGTCCTTATTATCATACCCTATTTCTTTTATAACATTTCTAACTATTTTCTCTACATCAAAGTCTGCCTTAGTTGTGATTTGACCAGCTACTGTAATTAAATTATTAGACGCAAATGTTTCAACAGCAACTCTTGAATTTTCATCCTGTCGTAAACATTCATCAAGAATACTATCAGATATTAAATCGCATAATTTATCTGGATGTCCTTCTGTCACACTTTCAGATGTGTAAAAATATTTTTTCATAAATAGATCCTTCCTCTCTTAGTATATATGTTAAATAGTATTTTCATCTTTCTTAATAGGCACTTTTATAATTACTTCTGTTCCTTTTCCTTTTTCACTTTTTATATCAATACTACCGCCGTTTCCTTCAATTATCTCTTTTGCAATAGGTAATCCAAGTCCTGTTCCTCCCATTTCACGAGAACGAGCTTTATCTACTCTATAAAATCTTTCAAAAACTCTTGGTAAATCTTCTGCTGGAATTCCAATTCCATCATCAATAATTTTTATATAAGCATCATCATGAACTGCACCTACATAAACTTTTATATTGCCTTTCTCTCCAGTATATTTTATTGCATTTGTAACAACATTTGTTATAACTCTTTCAATTCCATCTCTATCTCCATAAACTTCTGGCACATTAGATGTAATGTAACATTCCAATATTTGCTCTTTCTTTTCAGCTTGTATTTTATGTTTCTCACATACTTGTTTAGTAAGCTCTGCTATATCAAAATTTATTTTATTCCATGCAACTTTTTTATAATCAAACTTAGTTAATTGCAACAAGTCACTAACTAATCTAGTCATTCTATTTGCTTCAGTTAAAATAACATTCATAAATTTATTTCTACTTTCTTCATCTAAATCTTGCTCTAGCATTGTTTCTGAATATGTTTTTATAGAAGTAAGCGGGGTTTTTAATTCATGAGAAACATTTGCAACAAATTCTTTTCTCATATCATCAAGCTTTGCTTGTTCTGTCATATCCTGAATAACGGCAACTACACCACTTGGTCTATTATTTTCATCTCTAAAAGGAGCAAAAAATATATTGAAAAATTTATCGCCAACATTAACCATTTGTTCAGAAGATGTCCAATCTTCAAGATATATTATTTTTTCAATGTTCATATCTATATTTAATTTTGAGAAAATAGCTTCAAAACTTTTTTCATCAGTAATAGATAACATCTTTTTAGCAGCTAAATTAGCATGTATCAATTTCCCTTTTAAATTAAATGCTAATACTCCATCTGCTAAATGTAATAATATTGTTTCTAATTTATTTTTTTCTCTAGATATTTCATTCATATTATCTTTAATCTGACTTATCATCAAATTAAAAGATTCAACTAATTTTGAAATTTCATATCCAGCATGTGTTTTAGGCGATAATGCTATATGCTCTATTGAGCCATTAGCAATAGACTCAGCTTTGTTAGTTAATATAGAAATAGGTTTTGTAATACTACGTGCAGTAATATAAACAATACAAATTGTTATTATTAAAATAGCTACAATCGCAATTAAATACACATTTTGAATTTTTGTTAATTGTTCACTAATATAATTTCTATTTTGTTCTACTAAAATTATAAATTCTATATTTTCATTTTCAAAATTTTGATTTATATAATAAGCAAAAATATATTTATTAGAATTTAAATCACGAATTGTATAATAATGATTGTAATTCATTTGAGCTTTTTCAGCACATTCAATTTCTGCTTCTGTTAAATCTAATTTTTGAGATGTAAGTAACTCTTTATAATTACTATCTAAAAGCAAACCATGACGGCTAATATTATTTAATGAAAAATATATAGTAAAATTATTATAAATTTTTGAAAGCATTTCTTGTGTTATATTTTCTTCTGTAACAATATTTTCATTATTTTTTTCATCATTATTAACTATATTCTCTTCTCTTATATTTTCAACTTTAATACCAAAACTTGAAATTGTATTGAGCATTTCTTCAACAAAGCCATCATAATATACTTCTTCTGTTCTACTAATTGAATAAACACCAATAATAATTATTGTTGTAGCTATTAAAACAAAAAATATTAAAATCAATTTTAGTTGAAGACTTTTCCAAAACATTATTTTTTCCTCCAGTCCATTTAAATTTAATAAGCCGAGATTGAGACAAAAGTTTGCTTAACTTGCCTCGCTCTCGGCTCTTTCAAATTCAAATATTACTCAGCATTAAAATAATATCCAATTCCCCTTTTAGTAGCTAAAAATTCTGGCACACTAGGATTTTCTTCTATTTTTTCTCTAATTCTTCTTACTGTAACATCAACAGTTCTAACATCTCCAAAGTATTCGTATCCCCATACCTTTTCAAGAAGTTCTTCTCTAGAAAATACTTGTCCTTGTTGTGTTGCTAAGAATTTTAAAAGTTCAAATTCACGTAAAGTAAGTTCTACACTTTTTCCACTAACTTTTGCTTCATATTTATAAGTATCTAGTGTTAAAGGTCCAAAAGTCAATAACTGTTGATCTGTTTCATTTTGTTTTATACTTGTTTCAATTCCGTCCCACTTTCTAAGATTTGCCTTTACCCTAGCTAGCACTTCTCTGACACTAAAAGGCTTTGTGATATAATCATCTGCTCCCAATTCTAGTCCAATTACTTTATCTACTACATCTTCTTTAGCAGTAACCATAATTATTGGAGTATTAGAAGACTGTCTTATATTTTTACAAACTGTAAATCCATCCATTTTTGGTAACATAACATCTAGTAATATTAAATCAGGTTTATCTGTTTTTACTTTTTCAATAGCTTCCTCTCCATCATAAGCTTGAATTGTTTCATAACCCTCTCTTTTTAGATTATGATTCAATATATCAACAATAGCTTTTTCATCATCAACTATTAAAATTTTTTTACTCATAGCATTCACCTTTCTCTACGGATACTATATTTATTATCTATTATTCAAGCCCGAATGTCAATGTATAATATTTGTTTTTTTTATAATTTTTTCAATAGTAATGTAGCTATAAACATAATTAGTTTATAGCTATATTAGATTTTAAAATATTATTTTTGCATGTATTTTTGTGTTGACATAAAAGTGAGGTTGTAATTTATTTTTTACAACCCCACTTTAAATTTTTTATCTTATTCTGCTATACCTTCTGCTGGTCTCTCATAATCTATCCAAGTTTCATAGCCGTTTGCATTTCTATCATATTCATGCGTTGTTGTTGCTTCTATTATATCATCATATGCCCAGTGATTTATTGATAAATCTGGGAATATATTTAAGTTACTTGATGCATTTTCTAGTTTTCTATTTAACATTCTATTTATTGCTGTCATTGTCTCTGCTCTTGTTATTGCTTTCTCTGGTTTAAATGTTTCATCTGGATATCCTTCCATCCAGCCTTTTCTTGATACAGCACTTATCATTTCTTTTGCCCAATGACCATTTGAAACATCTGCATAATTTACTTCTACTCCATCATTTGCTTCCAAATACTTCTCGACTATTGCAACAAACTCTGCTCTTGTTACTGTTGCTGTTGGTTTAAATGTTCCATCTGGATATCCTTGTATTATTCCTTTTTCTTTTAAGTATGATATTGCTACGTTTGACCATCTTCCTAATTCTACATCTACAAATGCTCCATCTTCTACTTCATATCCGTCTTTATCTTTACTTTGTGTTAGTCTATAGAATATCATTGCTATTTCTTCTCTTGTTATTGCATTATCTGCTTTTACTTCTCCATCATCATATCCTCTTATATACCATGTATGATTTCCGTCTTCCTCTACTTGTAATTTATATTCTTTTACTACTAATGTTACTGTTCCTTCTTTGCTTTCATTATTTCCATCTGTTATTGTATATGTAAATGTATCTTCTCCTATATATCCTTCTTCTGGTACATAATAAAAACTTCCATCTTCATTTATTCCTTCTTCTGTTAATTCTTCATCTTTGTATATTTTTCCATGTTTTGGTTTATTTACATCTTTTACTTCTATCTTTACATCTTTTTCACTTTCATCATTTTTTAATAAACCATTTTCTTTTGTTATATGAAATACATCTTCTACATATCCTCTATACTCATCTGCATTTGCTGTTAATTTATTGTTCTTTTTACTTGAGCTTCCTCCTCCTGAACTTGTTTTTGGTTCTTTTATTTCTAGTTCAGAAATATTTCCTGCTCTGTCTTGTACATATATTTTTATATCATCTTGATATTTTTCAATTGTTTTCTCTTCACTAAATTTTTCCCATTCTGGAAGTTCTTGTACAAATAATACTGCACGAGTTCCAATGTTTCTTTCATAAAACCACTCATCAACATTTTCTTCATAATATCCATAAGGCATTGGATTTAAACCAATAGGCATACCACCATCGTAATATACTCCTGTTACCTTATAATCTCTCCTATTCCATTCATTTTCTTTCGAAATAACTTCATCTAAAGAGGTAGGTCTAGGCATTGATATCATCCATTCATCTATTACTTCTGGTACATTTCCTATTAAATCATATATATTTAACAATCTATCTACACTATTTACTCCTGTTATTGGAACACGGTATCCAGAACCTTCTAAGTCCTCTAAATTCAATAAATCCTTATTTTTTTGCAACCATTGCTTACTTGCACTATATGAATATTTTCCCATTATTCTTGTTAATCCTGGATGTAAATTATGAGCTATTTTTGCATAGTAATAATATCCTGGTAAATTTAACAATGGATATTTATCTCTTTGCACATAAAATTCTATTCCTTCTAAACCATATTCTGGTTCATACATACTATCTCTCTCTATTGTTGAAATTTCATTATTTAGACTTACCTCATCAGGTGCATTATAATATGATTCAATATTTGCTCCAATTTCATATCTTCCAATATAGAATCCATGATATTTTCTTACACTATCTAATATTTCTTTTTGCCCTTCATCTGTTTGAGCTTGCATCATCATTGGTACATATCCATTATTAAAAATGTCTATTACTTCTTGTTTTTTTGATTCATTGTCTTTATATATTTCTTCTATTGCCTCTATCATTTCATCATAAGTTAAGTAATAATTTTCAGTATACTTTTCTAGTATTTCTGGTCTGTCTGTAAACATTTCAATAAAATCTTCATATGGATTTGAAGCTTCAGAATATAGTGACATCTCTACAAAGCTTTCTTCTGCTCTAATTATAAACTCTACAAGATTATATGTCTCTCCAAATATTACATCTTCAATATTATCTTGCTCTCCATCTACTACACATGGTATCCATACAAATTCATTTCCTACTCCTGTTTCTGTATCTTTTGCTACTATTACTAATCCTTTATTTATATCTTCTTCTGTTATTTCTCCCCATCTTGATTCTTCTATTGTTCCGGTTACTTCTCCTGTTACTTCATCTAATTCTGCTATTTCAAATCCTTTTGGTATTGCTACTGTTATTGTTTTACCTTCTTCTGCTGTTGGTACTTCTAAAATTCTTACATTATCTCCTGTTTTAATCCATAACTTTTCTGCATCTTTTGCCGATTTTATACTTACATCTGTTGAACCATCTCTATTTTTTTGAATTGTTGCTTCCTTTCCTGGTTCTATATTATCTACTATTATTCCTGTATCTATTTTTAATGATGTATTTGAGTCTGGAGTCTCTTGCATTGTATACACTCTAGGCAAATATTTTTCATAATAATATGGCACTTCTATTGTTAATTTTCCATTACCTTCTAAATTAGTACATGTTATAAAAAATAATTCATAAGTAGGTCCCATAGATGCCATTCCTTTCACACCATATACTTCCTCTCTTCTATATCCCCAAGCAACATTTTCTGTTACATCTTTTCCATCAACTTTAAATACCAAATCATTTAAATATTCTTCATCAAATGCATACATATTTCCATTCATTTCAAAATATGGAATTAAGTAAATATAAAACTCTACTACATCATTTTTATTTACATACTTCTTTTGTTCTTCTGGTATTTCAATCTCTACAGTAAGCATATATACTTCATATTTTGTTTTTCCGTTTTCGCTTGTAGTTTTTATTCTATATCCCTCATCAAGATAAATATTATATTCATCTATTTCTTTTTCAGAGTATATAATTGTTCCTTCATGTAAATAATATTGACCCCAAACACCTGTATGTATTGATTTTAATGCCTCTTTTGCATCTATTACAAAACTAGGTAAAATTGTAGATTCTTCTTCGTTAAAACTTCCATACATGCTTTCAAAATTCATAATTTCAACACTTGCATATTCATCATCACAACATATACCAATATTATTTGCATCTATTCTTCCACAATCTAGATTTAATTCTCCATTATTTAATATTCCTGAACCATTAGGACTTTTTATTCCATTATCACATGATTCTAATGTTCCATTCATAAAATCTAAACTCATAAATGCCATTTCTAAAGTTCCATCGTTTTCTATTGCATACCAATTTCCTGTATATTTTATATTATTTCCAAATAATGATATTATTCTTACATCGGTATATTCTGGTATTACTATTGTTTCATCTATTTCTATATCATTTAACAAATATATTGCATAACCTTCATAGCTATATTCATTACATTGATTGATTATTTCTTCTAAATCTTCTTTTGTATGACATTTTTCCATGTTTGACCCTAAGTTAAATATATCACTAGGATTGTCTGTAAAAATAAAATCAACTCCAAGTACTACTTTATACTTTTTCATTCCATCTTCTTCTGTCATTTCCATTTTATAGTCTGGAGAAGTCATAACCATATCCTTATCAATCTCTTCTTCTGAATATATTGCTCCATATACTATACCAAAATAAAAACCTTCTGTTGGTTCTTCTTCAGCATGATCTAATGCTTTTCTTGCTTTTATCGTAACGATATCTTTTCCAAGTTGCATTGTTGGTGCCATACCTTCTCCAATAATAGCTATTGCATCTTTATTATTACAATTTATTCCTGTTTCTTTTGCATCTATTCTTCCACAATTTAGATTTAATTCTCCATCATTTAATATTCCTGAACCATTAGGACTTTTTATTCCATTCTCAAATGTTGCATTTTTAAATGGATTATATTCTAATTCTTCAAAATTAACCCCATCTGCAAATGAAATCATTAACATACCATTATTTTCTATTGCATATTCATTTCCTGTATACACTAAATTACTACCATTCGTTGAAAATATACCTAATTCTATTTTTGCTGGTATTACTAAAGTATCTTCTATTTCTATATCTTTTAAAAAATATATACCATAACTAGTATTATCATCTTCTACTTTTTCTGGTATATTGCTTATTACTTTTTGTAAATTTTCTGAAGAATAATAATATTTATCGTCTATTTCTTCTTCATAATTATATACGCTAAATACAAAATCTGCATCTCCAGAATTTTCTACTTGGTCTATATTTGCAAGTTCTCCTTCCAAAGTTCCTGATTCAGCATATGCACATGCCATCATACTCAGTATTACTAACATCATCCCAATCATAACAATAATTTTTCTTTTCATTTTTTCATCCCCTTCTTTTATTTAAAACGCACAAAAGGAATACATAGTAAATTTTACTACGTATTCCTTTTTTATTTTAACATAATAAATATATTATTTTCTTTAAGTTATAATACTCCGTGTGTGTGTGTGTGTGTGTGTGTAGAGCCCCAACGGTTTCAAGTATTCTCATTTGTTTTTCCTCCAATTTTTCTTACGTATTTTTCTACATTTATAGATTCAGTATATCATTTCATTTTACTCATTGCAATATAAAAATTTTATTTAAATTCTTTTTAAATTATATAAGAAAAAGGAACCGTTTTTATACAGTTCCTTAAATTCATTTTATTCACTTAAAAATGGTTCTGGATTATATTGAACTCCATCAATTCTTATTTCAAAATGTACGTGAGGTCCTGTACTATTTCCTGTGCTACCAACATATGCAATAACATCTCCTTGAGAAACAGTATCTCCTACACTACAGTTAAATGCACTACAATGACCATAGCAAGTTTCATAACCTGATGCATGTTGAACTTTTACAAAATTTCCATAACCATAATACCAACCAACATAAGTAACAATTCCATCTTCTGCTACATGAATTGGTGTTCCTGTTTTAGCAGCTAAATCTAATCCTTTATGATTATCACGAGCTCTTAATCCAAATCTAGAAGTTACAAGACCTACACCTTCTAATGGATTTTTAAAATTTAGCTCTTCATTAGAATTCTTCCACGCAAGTAAAATTTCTTCAGGAACTGTAACAGTAGTAGGTGCTGCATAAGATGTTGATTGCTTAACAACTTTTTTATTATTAGTCTTTTCAAGTTCATTAACAATATTATTAACAGCAACTTCTACATCATCTAATAAATCATATTGCTTTGCAAACTTTTCAGAAACTTCTACTTTTGCTTGCGTTGTATATGATGATTGCTTTTCATTTATTTCATCAACCAATCTTTGTGCCTCTGTAATAGAATCAACAACAAATTCTTCTTTTCCATCGACATTAACACCATATACTCTGTAATATACATCACAAGTATCTTTTATTTTTGCAAATACCATATCATCATCGATTGTAGATTCTTTCTTTAGTAATGTAAATTCATACTTTGGTTCTTCATTCATTATGACATATCCTACTTTGTCAGAATCGCCTTTTTCAAGATATTCTTTAATTCTATCTTGAAGAATGTTTTTATTAGATATATAACCTAATACTTCTCCATTTAAGCTAACTTCATATGTAGGTTTATATGAAATAAATAATAATGTCATCATCAAAGTACATCCTAAAGCCATCGCTATTATTAACTTTAAAACCATATTAAAAACAAGTTTAGTTCTTCCTGATATTTTCAGCAAAATTTCAACTCCCTTTCTTCTTTTCAATATAATTTAATTTTACTATAACCCCAAATACCATGCAACAAAAATTTATTCTTTTTTCTTGATTTTGTCTTGATTTTTTAAAATTATATGTGGTTTATTTCTTGTTTTCTAACTTTCTTGTTGTTTTTCTTTTGTTTTTTCTCATATTGCATAGTATTTTAAAGAAAATCAAAGCATTATTTCAAAAATATGGTGTTTTGCAAATTTATATTTATTTTACAAATATACTATTATAATAATTTAAAATATCATCAGAACTATACATAATAATATTTTTTGAGGTGCCATTTTCTGCTACGGAAACTTCAATTCCACCAACCAAGAAAATTTTTAAACTAGATGAATCTAAAATATAATCATTTTTTATGTCATCCATTTCTAAAATATCTCCTAAATCATCTGAAGTTGTAAAATCTAAATAATAGCAATTTCCAACCTTAGCATCTTTTAATTCTTTTGAATATTTTGTTTTATCTACCAAAGGAGCTTTATATGTATCTTGAATTGTTAATGTATTTCCTTCTACTTTTATATCGCCTAATAAATCATACTCTTCTATAGCACTCTCTATTTCTGTAATCTCATTATATACTGTTGCTAACCTAGCTTCACTAGTAACATTTTGTCCATAGAAAATAGAAATTACTAAAAGAATTATCATAATAATAATTGTTATTACAATTTGTATCATTGTAATTCCTTTATTTCTCATAAAAAATCCTCCTTAATTATAAAATTATTACTTCGTTTCAACTAAATTTCTAACAGCATCATATGTTCTAACAGATGAACCTAAAACTTCTGCTGGATAAGCAAGCATAACACTTTCATCTTCAAAATTTACGATATATCTTCTTCTAATTGTTTTTAAATTTAAATTTTCTCTAACCTTGCTGTCTTCGTACCCTGCATCACCAATACCATATATAACATACATGTCTCCACTTTTTTCATCATAAAAGTTTTCATACCAATCATCATCTTGTTCTTCAAGTTCTTTTCGCACTTTAACACTTATAATTGCATTTTTTAAACTATTCATTTCTTCATACAATTCTGTTGCTTCTGCTTTTTTAGTTGATTCTATTCCACTATATACTGCGAACGAAACAATAAGTATCATTATTATCATTACTATAACAAGTTCAACAATAGTTATACCATGATTATTTTTCATGATTAGTATCACACTCCTTTTATACTTATATTATATATAATATTTTATTTTTATCAATTACAAAATTTCTAATTTTGCAAATTTTGCCATTAGCCTTTTATTACCAACTTTATCGAATTTAATATCAAGTTTTAAATCATCATCTTCTGGTTCAGCTTTAATTATTATTCCCTCTCCAAATTTTTTGTGTAAAACTTTTACTCCTTCAGTAAATGCATTTAAATCAACAGAATCATCGCCAGAAACTTTTTGTAAAAAACTTTCAACCGTTCTAAAATTAAATGCAGCTTTTGGTTCTTTCAAGAAACTTGGTAAATCATCTCCCATATCAAATGTTGCCTCTTGTTTTTCAATTTTTCCATCAACCATATTTTCTGGAATTTCCTCCAAAAATCTAGATGGTTTATTGTATGATGTGCTACCAAATACAGTTCTACATTTAGCGCAAGTTAAAAATAATTTTTCTTTAGCTCTTGTAATACCAACATAAAATAATCTACGTTCTTCTTCAATTTCTTCAATTTCTCCAATAGAACGATAACTTGGAAATAATCCATCTTCCATTCCAACTAAAAAAACTGTTGGAAATTCAAGTCCTTTTGCAGTATGTAATGTCATTAACAAAACTGCATCTTGTTCTTCTGATACAGTATCTAAATCTGTGATTAAAGCTATATTTTCCAAAAAGCTTCCTAAGTCTGCCTCTGCTTCTTGATTTTCAAATTCTATAACAACGTTTAAAAATTCTCCTAAGTTTTCAATTCTACTTTCTGCCTCTTTTGTTTTTTCATTTTCAAGCATTTCTAAATAACCAGATTCTTTTAAAATTTTAGTAACTAATTTTTCTATACTCACATTTTCTTCTTTCATTTTTAAAATAAATTCTGAAAATGCTTTTAGCTCTTTATTAGCTCTTCCCAAATTATAATGTTCAATATTTTTTATAACATCAAAGATAGGAATTTTTAATTCATTAGCTATTTGTTCTATTGTATCTACTGTTGTTTTTCCAATTCCTCTCTTTGGTTCATTTATAATACGTTTTAAGCTAACATTATCACTTGTATTATAAACAAGTCTTAAATATGCTAAAATATCTTTTATTTCTTTTCTTTCATAGAACTTTTGTCCACCTACCACCCTGTAAGGAATTCCTTCACGCATTAAAATATCTTCAAAAGCTCTTGACTGTGCATTTGTTCTATATAATATCGCAAAGTCTGAATTTTTATAATATTCTTCTATCTTTAGAGTATTTATTTGTTCTACAACATAATTTGCTTCATCATATTCGTCGTTAGCTCTATATACTACAGGTAATTTTCCTTCATCATTTTGAGTCCATAAATTTTTCTTAACATTGCCATGATTATTTTTTATTATTTCATTTGCGATATTTAAAATAGAACTTGTTGAACGATAGTTTTGCTCAAGTTTAATAACTTTAGTATTTTTAAAATTTTTTTCAAAATTTAAAATATTTTTTATATCTGCTCCTCTAAATTTGTATATACTTTGTTGATCATCACCTACTACGAAAATATTATTATGTTTTTTAGCTAATAGCATTATCAATTTATCTTGTGCTTTATTAGTATCCTGATATTCATCAACTAAAATATATTTAAATTTATTTTGATAAGCATCTAAAACATCTTCATTTTCTTCAAAAAGTTTTATGGCGTTGTTTATTATATCATCAAAATCTAAAGCATTATAGCTTTTTAATTTATTTTGGTATAGCACATAAGCCTTTGCAACATTACTCATTCTTATATTTGATGCATACATATTACTATATCTATCTGGAGTAATCATTTCATTTTTTGCTTTACTTATTTCATATAATAAATACTTATCACTATATACTTTATCATCTAAATTTAATTCTTTTATACATTCTTTTATTATTGATTTTGCATCTGATGTATCAAATATTACAAAATCTTTTCCATATCCAATCTTAATTATTTCTCTTCTTAAAATTCTTACACACATCGAATGAAAAGTTCCAATCCAAATATCTTCTGCTTTAACTCCAACTAAATCTTCTATTCTTGTTTTCATTTCTTTAGCTGCTTTATTGGTAAATGTAATTGCTATTATATTCCATGGATTAACTTTTTTTTCATCTATTAAATATGCAATTCTATGCGTTAACACTCTAGTTTTTCCACTTCCAGCACCAGCAATAACTAAAACAGGTCCTTCTGTTTGCATAGTTGCTTCTTTTTGTTTTTCATTAAGTCCTTTTAATATTTCTTCTGTATTCATTTTTTCTTCCTTTCCATATTTTTTTACTTTTCTTAGTATAATATATTTGCATTTTTTAATCAACTTAAAATATATATTTGATTTTAAAAATTTCAATGTTATAATTATATTATAATAATGGAGAGGATGAAAAATATGGTAGAAGAACTTTATAATAATATTGGCGGAGATTATGCAAAAGCAATTTCTAGAATGAATGATGATGAAAGAATTAAAAAATATTTAAAGTTTTTTATTGCAGATGAATCTTTTTCTCAATTAAAAGAAGCTTTAAATAATAATGATTGTACTGCTGCTTTCAATGCTGCACATACTCTAAAAGGGGTATGTCAAAATATGTCATTTCACGTTTTAGGAAATTTAACGTTTGATATTACAGAAGAACTAAGAGCAAATAATATTGAAAAAGCTATTGAATCTTTTAAAGAAATAGAAAAAGCATACAACCTTGTATTAGAAGAAATTAAGAAAATTATATAAAGGAGATATTTTAATGGAAAAAAATACATTACTAATTGTAGATGATGCAACAATTAACAGAGAAATGCTAAAAGATATCTTTATTGATAAATTTAATATTATAGAAGCATCTAATGGAGAAGAAGCAATTCAAATCCTTGATGAAAAGAAAAATGAAATTGCACTTATACTTTTAGATTTAATAATGCCTAAAAAAACAGGACTTGATGTAATGCACCATATGGCATTAAATGATATGATCAATTATATACCTGTTATTATGATTACTGGTGAATCTACTGTAGAAAGCGATGTAAAAGCATATGAATTAGGTGCATCTGATATTATCTATAAACCATTTGAACCTAAAGTTGTAATTCAAAGAGCAAATAATATAATAGAATTATTTAGGCATAGAATTTCAATAGAAAAAGAACTAGAAATTAAAACGCAAGAGTTATATGAAAGTAAAAAGAGAATAGAGCAAAGTAATGATTTCTTGATAAATGCATTAAGTTCTGTAATTGAATATAGAAATCTAGAATCTGGCGAACATGTTCAAAGAGTTAAAGATTATACTAGAATATTACTTAAATACTTACGAGTACTATATCCAGAATATGCTATTACAGATGAGCAAATTGAGTTAATTGTTATTGCATCTACACTTCATGATGTTGGTAAAATTGCAATTCCTGATATTGTTCTTTTAAAACCAGGAAGATTAACCGATGAAGAATATGAAGAAATGAAAAGACACACAACTTTAGGTTGTGAACTATTAGAAAAATTTAAGCAAGATGAAAATGAATTCTATAATTATTGTTATAATATTTGTAGACACCATCATGAAAAATATGATGGAACAGGATATCCTGATAAAATTTCAGGTGAAGATATTCCAATCTGTGCACAAGTTGTTGCCGTTGCAGATGTATTTGATGCACTTACAAGCCAAAGAGTTTATAAGCCAGCATTTTCTTTTGAAGAGGCATCAAGAATTATAAATGAAGGAAATGGCAGTGCATTTTCTCCTAAACTTGTTAGATGTTTTAATGAAGCATCTGATGAATTTAGAGCACTAGCTAATAAATAAAATTTTACAAAAGTGCTACTTGCTTAAACAGTAACAATTAAGGGCTGTGAAATTCACAGCCCTCTTTTTATTATTATTTTTCAATTACTATTTCTCCCATTTTTATTGCAGCAATTTCATATCCAAACTCCATATCATTCTTTTCAACTTCATGTTTCATAATAACATCAGCAATACGTAATTGAGTAGGATTTATTGTTTTAGCAGTAACAAAAGCACTTCTATTTCCTTTTGCACCAGCATGAGCAAAACCCCTTAAATTTCCAAGCACAATAATATTTCCTTCAGCAATTATTTCAGCACCACCATTTACATCACCTAAAACTACTACACTACCCTCATCAAACTCAACTCTTTGCCCTGATCTTACTGTTCCTCTAAAAACTTTTGTATTAGAAATAGTAGTATCTTCATTAAAAATATTATCTATTGTTGCAAGACCCATTTGTTTTGGTTTATTTATTGTAATCTCTAAATCAGTTTTCTTTGCAATCATATCAATAATTTCTTTTTCTTCTTCTGTTTGAATTCTTCTACCTTTAATAATAATAGGAGAAACTATATCTGAAAAAGTATCTTCACTTGCTTCTAAAATTTGTGATAATTTTTCTTTTATATCACTATACTCTGCATTCTTGTCTAAAGTAATTTCTAATTTATTATCTTTTTTTTCAAATAATATATCTGCTTTCATTTTAATTCCTCCTTAATCTACTAAAATATCACTAATACTTCTAGCTTCCATTTTTTCATTAACATTATTATTATATCCAAAATATTCTTCCATAACTTCTTTTACTGCTGGTGCTGTATAAGCTCCATGACCTCCATGTTCAATCACACATACTACAGCGATTTCCGGGTCATCATAAGGTGCAAAGCCAACAAACCATGCATTTGCAGAACCACTACTTGCCGTTGCAGTTCCCGTTTTACCAGCAACTTCTATTGGGAATGATGAAAATGTACTATATGCAGTTCCTCCTTGTTCACCAGTAACAGAACGCATTCCTTCAAAAATTGCATTTATTGTATCTGGACTTATGTTTAAATCACCATATTCTTGTTCTTCTTTTTGTATTTTGGGATTCACTATACTATCAATAACATCATCAGAAATAGAATTACCATTAGCAGAAATAACATCTTTTAAAATTGTTAATTCATTTTTATGACCACCATTAGCTAATGTTGCAATATAGTATGCCATTTGTATTGGAGTAAAACTATTATATGATTGTCCAATTGCTGCTGAAAGTGTATCTGCTATCATCCATGTTCTTTTCTTTCCATCCTTTTGAGTTAACTCATTTATATACTCCCTAGAAGCAACAGTTCCAGAAGATTCTCCTATTATTTCTACTCCAGTTCGTCTGCCTAATCCAAAAAGTTTTGCATATTTTGATAGGTTGTCAATTCCCATTCTATAACCAGCTTCATAAAAATAATAGTTGCAAGAAACTTTCAATGCTGTTTCTACATCTACAAATCCATGAGTACCTCTATAATCAGCCCATATCCAACATACAGGTTTATGTCCTTTGTCATATACACCTTTATCTTGTATTTTTTCATTTACTTTTACTGCTCCAGATTCAATAGCAGCTACAGCAGTTAATGGTTTAAATGTTGACCCAGGTGAATAGGCTCCTTGAATTGCCCTATTATACATAGGTTTATTTTCTCCTTGAAAATATTTTGCATATTCACTATTACTAATTCCATCTACAAATTCTTCTGGATTATATGTTGGATAACTAGCTAATGCTAATACCTCAGAAGTTTTTACATCTAGGACAACCATTGCTCCAGCATTAGCATCAGAAAACTTCTGTAAAAAATATCCTCCTTCTCGAATGCTAGTAACATACTTTTCTAAAACCTCTTCTGCTTTTGCTTGTAAATCCATATCAATAGTTAGCACAACACTGTTCCCCATCACACTTTCTGTGGTTTCTGTTTCTCCAACAATGATTCCGTTTGAATTCATCTCAATTCTTTTTACTCCATTTGTCCCTCTTAAAAATTCTTCAAACGTTGCTTCTATTCCTGTTTTTCCTATAGTATCATTTTGCAAATATCCTAAGTCTTTTCTCTTTTTATATTCGTCACTACTAATTGGTCCTATGTATCCAATGATATGTGATGCAACATTGCCTGATAAATATTTTCTTATAGGTTGAGTTACTATATTTACTCCTGATAATTCATTTCCATATTCATCAATTTTTAGCATGCTTGCTTCAGAAATATTTTTAGCTAAAGTAACAGGTCTATAACTTGAATATCCATTAGTTGATATTTCATATCTTAGTATAATAATCTTCTTTATATCCTCTAACTCTGTCTGCGTAATATTGTATGTTTTTTTATAATATTCTATTACATCATCAACAGTTGCATTTTCATTTAATTTCAAGCTTTTCTTCCAAGATTTTGCACTCTCTTCGCTTTTTTCAAACTTTTTTTCTTCAAAATCAATAGGAAAACTATTATTATATGAATCTCCATTTGTTTCTAATATATTTGCAAGTTTTAATAATACCTCATTTAATTCTTCATCACTTATTTTCGTATAGTAAAGTTGAACATTATAACTTGTTTCATTTGTTACCATCAGTTTTCCATATCGATCATAAATTTCTCCCCTAGGAGCAATTGTCTTTATTTCTCTAACAAGTCTTTTTTCAGATTGCTCTCTATAAGAAGCACCATTTACAACTTGAAGATCAAAAAGTCTATATATATATATAATTCCTATAATGCATACAAATGCAATTAAAACATTAACTCTACGCATTTCAACTCCTTATAAAATAATTGAATAATCATAATAAGTAATAACTTCTTTTGCCTTTATTTATAATTTCTGATAAAAATACAAATGCTTTAAATAATATGCTTGATATAATAACATTATATATCGTTTCTAAAATTATTTTCCAAACCATATCTAAGAATACAAAATCATATCTATATATAATACAAAGCATCAAATAACATATAGTCTCGAAAATAATTGTTGTAATTGCTGTAATCATTATAATTGAAGATTTATTTTCTTTTGAGAAGCCACGATTTATTTTTCCACAAAAATATCCAACTACAAAAAATAATAATGTATACATACCAAAGGATTTTCCATTTAATATATCAAAAAAAATTCCATAAATTATTCCAACTGTAACTCCAACTGTTTTTCCCGTTAAGATTCCAAGAGCAACAACTAAAACTATTCCAACATTTGCTTTCACTCCAAAAAGCGGAATAGCATTAAAAATATTTAGTTGTAACCATGTGCAAAGTATAATAACAACAAATACAATTAACCCAACCCAAAAATTTCTCATATTATAATGTCACTCCTTAATTTGTATCTCCACTATATTCTTCGACTATAATTGCGACTGTTTCTAATTTATTAAAATCAACAAATGTTTTTACAATTGCCTCATTTTCAACTGGATTTTTCTTTATAGTATATGTTTCGACTTGTCCTATTGGTATGCCCTTAGGATACCTTCCACCTAATCCTGATGTTTCTATTCTATCTCCTTCAACCAATGTTAAACTTGTAGGAATTTTAGTAAGCTTAATCTTATTTTCATTACTTAATGCAGAATTTCCTTTACTGATTAAAGAATCTCTAGTTCTTGTAGTTCTAACACTAACTGAATTACCTGGGTCTAAAATAGAAATTACTTTAGCTGTATTATTTGTGACTGATGAAATATATCCAACTAATCCTTCTTCTGCCACAACAACCATGTCTGGCTTTACACCATCTCTTTCTCCTCTATTTATTATGTATGTTTCTTCCCAATTACTAGCTGATTCACTTATTATATCAGCAACTATAACATTATATTCTGGATAAGATTCAGTTAAATTAACATGTTCTTTAAGTATTGAATTTTCAGATAAAATTACTTCATAGTTTATAAGCTTTGCATTTAATTCTTCATTTTCTGTTTTTAATTTTTTATTTTCTTCTTGCAATTCATCAACTTGATTAAAAAAGTTTGTATTATTTGTAATCCAGTTTTTAGCATAAATATATCCTTTTTGAGGAATTGATATTATTTCAGAAAAAATAGTTTCAATAATTGTAATTTTTCTATTATTACCATTAGTTAATCCAATACAAATAAATATTAAGATTACAAAAATGACTAAAAAAAACTTTTTTAATTTATTTTCCATTATTCCTCCAAAAATCATCTACGACGTTTATGTCTAGCATTGATTAAAACGCCTTTTAAGTTATCTAAATCTTCTAGAACTTTTCCAGCTCCTTTAACTACACAATCTAAAGGATTCTCTGCAACATTAACTGCAATACCTGTTTCTAAAGCAAGTAGTCTGTCAAAATTTTTAATTAAAGCTCCTCCTCCAGATAATGTAATTCCATTTATCATTATATCTGCTGAAAGCTCTGGTGGTGTTTTTTCTAAAGTTAATTTTACAGCCTCTACCATTTGCATAATAACTTCTTTCATAGCTTCTTCTGCTTGAGTTGAAGTTATAGTAATTGTTTTTGGTAATCCAGTTTTTAAATCTCTACCTTTTATATCCATTTCTTCTGTTGTCATAGAAGGATATGCACAACCAATAGAAATTTTAACTTCTTCAGCAGTAGTTTCTCCTATTATTACATTAAATCTTTTTCTAACATATTCCATGATTGCTTCATTCAATTCATCGCCAGCAACCCTTATAGATTTACTAGTAACTACGCCACCTAAAGATATTACACATATTTCAGTTGTACCTCCACCAATATCTACAATCATGCATCCACTTGGATCACCAACTTTAAGTCCTGCACCAATAGCTGCTGCCATTGGTTCCTCCATTAAATATGCTTCTCTTGCACCAGCATTTAATGTTGCTTCTTCAACAGCTCTTTCTTCAACTTCAGTAACCCCACTAGGTACACATACAACAACTCTAGGCTTTGCAAAAACATATCTTTGACAAGCTTTATCAACTAAATATTTAAGCATCATTCCTGTTGCTGTAAAATCAGCAATTACTCCATCTTTCAATGGTCTAATAGCATCAAGATTTTCTGGAGTTCTTCCAAGCATTTCCTTAGCTTCAGTTCCAACAGCAACCACTTGACCAGAATATCTGTCAAGAGCAACTACAGAAGGTTCTCTAATTATTATTCCTTTTCCTTTTAAATGAACTAACGTATTTGCAGTTCCTAAATCAATGCCAATATCTCTAGAAAAAAACTTCATTTAACACAACTCCTTTAGTATTTATTCAGTTCTTTTAGACTAGCAAAAATACCATTACCAATTATAATATGATCTATCACTTCTATTCCAAAAAGTTTTCCTGCTTCAGCAAGTCTAATAGTCATTTTAACATCACTTTCACTAGGATGTGGATTTCCACTAGGATGATTATGAACAATAATAATTTTATCTGCACTTAACTTTATTGGTTCTTTAAAAATTTCTCTAGGTTCAACTGCACTAAAGTTAAGACCTCCAATAGTATTAGTTATAATTTTTATTATTGTGTTTTGCGTGTCTAATAATATCGTAATTAAATGTTCTTGTTTTAAATATCTTAGTTCTTCCATTAGTAAATTTGAAACATTAGCTGGTGATGTAATTTTTATTCTAGTTATATCTGCTGGTTTACAAAATCTCTTTGTAATTTCTGCAATAGCTTTTAATTGTATTGCTTTTATTTTTCCTATTCCTTTTATCTGTTGTATATCCTCAAGTGTTAACTCATTTAAAAAGCTAAGACCTCTTTCGTTATAATCATTTTTTATCATTAGTTCTTGAACTAATTCGGTAGCTGTCTTTTCTCTTGTTCCAGATTTTATTATTATTGCCAATAATTCTGCATCTGATAACTTATCTGGACCAAAAATTGTAAATTTTTCATATGGTCTTTCCATAGATGGTAATAGTTTAATTTTCAATAGTTGTCCTTTCTAAACTCTTATCTTTCTATATATAAATATAGATGCTAATATTCCAATTATGCTTGCAACATTTAATTCAAACATAATGCTAAATGTTAACTTTAAAATATAAATATCCAATACAAGAGGTTCTGTTAGTCCAAAAGTCTTTCCATATCCTAACCACTCTAAGTATGGAACTGATTTAGCCAAATCACCTATTAAAGCCCCTAATATTATTCCTGAAAATAACATAATTAAAAAAAGCCAAAACCTTGAACCTTTCAATGATATTACCCCCTCTTCATATGTAACAATCTTACACCGTTATTATATATATTTTCTTACATATTTTCAAGCCTTTTAAAAGCTTTTTTCCGTAAGAAATATTCATGATTTTTTACCATAAATTTAACTCTTTTTTAGTCAAAAAAAGAACCCTCATTATTAAACAACTTCGTCTAATAAATTGGATTCTTTTTTATGTTTACATTATTCCATATCTTCTTTTAGTATTTCGCATTGTATATTTGCAAAAACTTTCCCAAATTTCATACTCTTTTGTATTTTTTCTAATAACTTCAATAACAAATTCATTATCATTTTGCTTTATAAGTCTAATTATATCTCCCTCATCTAATATTAAATCTTTTAAAACAAGTGATTTTATTGCAAAATACTTATCTGTATCATACATATATACAGTATCGTCACAATAATGTTCATTATTCATTACATCT
The DNA here is from genome assembly GCA_947588905.1 of uncultured Clostridia bacterium. Lineage (GTDB taxonomy): Bacteria > Bacillota > Clostridia > TANB77 > UBA1234 > UBA1234. The sequence continues at coordinate 1,556 of CANQBB010000023.1, read as the reverse complement.
ATTATGTTTGCTTTAACTACATTACCTAAACGATTTTTTCCTTTATCATCTTGAAATGATTTACTGCTTTCTCCAAAAAATTCTTTCAAGTTTTCATATAAAGAATGTGGAACTTTTATTTCTCCCTCTCCACTACCTTTTTCTATTATTTTATTTACTTCAAATACAAATATTTTTGCATTTTTAAAATCAATTGCATCTGCATCTTTTATGATTTGAACTTTTTTATCTTGTACTATTTCTTCACTTTTATATAATTTAGCTAATTTTTCATTAGCTTCTTTTTCTATTATTTCTTCCTTTTCTTTTTCTTTCCTAGCCTCTTTTTCTACAGATAATTCTGATTTTTTCATTTCTCCATCAAAATCTATATCAACATCAACGTCTACATCATCTTCAACAATATCAAATATTTTAGGAGAACTGTTTTCATCATAAATATCATCATTAACAGTTTCCTGGCTTAATGAATTTCCAAACATTTCACTAATACTAGGTATTTTTCTATCTATAATTCTAGCAACAATTTCACCTTTTTCTGCAAGAAGCTTAACTTCTTCTGCGTTAATTTCTTTAAAAATATTAGTATTTTCACTTTTTAAAACAGTTTTAAAATTCTCAAATGCTTTTTTGTCTTCGCTCGAATAAGTAATTTCTTGAATTAAGCAATAATTGTTTAATAAACCGCCATCTGAAAATTTACCATTTGATATATATACATAAGAATCTCCTGTTTTACTTTCAAAAATGTAAATTCTAGTTTCAACTTTATTATCATCTCTATTTATATGCACAGATAGATTACATCCAATATCAAGTAATTTCATAAGCATATCTTTTGATGTATTTTTTCTATCAATACCTAACAGAATATCCACCTCTGAACCAAGATTTCGAGCCTGCATAAGTGAATCATAAATAACATCTACTCCTGTGTCCTTAGTCATTCCAGCGACTAAGCATACCTTATCAAAACCTTTTTTTAATTTTTCATTTAAGATTTCTCCAAGAGTAATATCTTTAGGTTGATTCCAAAATTTAATATTCATAAAAGATTCTCCTTTGTTTTTAATTTACATACATATTTTAACATATTTTGCAACAAAATGCAATTATAATTGTTAACATAATTTTAAATTGCTCATAGAATATATTAACTAACTTAAAATGAATAAAAAATTTTTTGTTGGTAATAATTACTTTAGAAAAGAAATTTGAAATGAGGTGTTATTCTTTGACTGTTAAAAGAGGAGACATGTATTATGCAGATCTCAGCCCTGTAATTGGCTCTGAACAAGGCGGTATACGTCCTGTACTTATAATACAAAATGATGTTGGAAATAAATATAGTCCAACTGTAATTGCAGCTGCAATTACCTCCCAAACTGGAAAAAGTAGACTTCCAACTCATATAAATATAAATTCAAGCGAATATGGTTTAGTAAAAAATTCTGTTATTTTAACTGAACAAATTCGAACTATAGATAAATCAAGATTATTAGAAAAAATAGGACAAATAGACCCTGCAACTATGCATCAAGTTAATTCAGCATTAG
>CANQBB010000022.1 GCA_947588905.1 uncultured Clostridia bacterium | reverse complement strand
CAATAACATACATTTATTATTCCAGAATCTTTAAGCCATTCTATGCATCCTCTATAATCTTTAAATCTAGCACCAGATGCTACTTTCGTTATTTGAAACTTTTTATTATCCTTTGCTAATTGCACTGGTATATGATTAAAAACATTAAGAATTCTAGTTTGATCTATGCCAATTGCATACTTTCGAATATCTTCTTTATAATCTGCTATAAGTTGTTTTTGTATTTCTAAGGTATCTTCAAATGTTCCTTTTTGTATATATTCACGCACTACAGCAGGCATTCCACCTAAAACACAAAAATCTAAAAATAGAGAATTTAAAACAGAAATTTCAAGATCATTAAATGGTTTAAGTTTCTTCATATTATCTAAAATATTTGAAATAAAAATCTCATCATATCCTTTTGCCCACAAAAATTCTTCAAAATCTAAAGAAAACATTTCATAATCAGTTTTATATCCAACACTATTGCTTTCAATTTTGTTGTAATTAACCCCCAACATTGATCCACTACAAATTACATCGAATCTTCCATCAATGCAAAAAAATTTAAGAGAAGTTGCTATTTCAGGATATTCTTGTAATTCATCAAAAAATATTAATGTTTTATTCTTTTCAAATTTTTTAGATGGATCTATTAGAGAAATATTTTTTATAATATCATCCACTTTATAACTATCAATGATTATTTTTTTATATTTAGGTTCTTCAACAAAATTTATATATATTACATTACTATAATTATTTTTTGCAAATCGCATTATAGATTCAGTTTTTCCAACTTGACGTGCACCTTTTACTATAAGAGGCTTTCTATCTGAATTTAATTTCCATTCATTTAAAAAAATATCAATCTTCCTTTTTAAATATATCATTTTACTCACCTCTGTTTAAATATCATACTTTTATTATATCCTAATCATGCGAAAAAATCAATAAATATAGCGAATATTTGCTGATTTTTATCAAAATTGCAGTGAATATTTATTGATTTTATCAATAATTATAGTGAATTTTAAGTATTAATTACAAAAATTACAGCCATTTTAAATAAAAATGCACATTTATACATAAAAATATCATTACAATATTACAATACTTATTTCATCCTTGCATATCCTTTCTTTTCTGAAATAAATGATAGAGTGAATTTTTAAATTGCAATTTGAAAGTTTGCTTGCCGTCTCTTATTACATTTTTCATTTATATAACTAACAGTACCAATATATATAATCTACATCTTCTAGCACTGTTCCTTTTGGCAATATTTCAGTAGTATTATCGTCTCCCCATTCTGCATCTTCTAATAATTTTATATCATACTTTTTTTCATATTTATTTTCTTCTTTATTAAATTCAAATTTCACTTTTAAAATTTGAAAAGTAGTATTGCTTTTAATTTCTTTTTCACCTTTAGTAACAAAAGAAAGTTCTGTGTTACATTCAAAAATTTCATTTTGTATTTTTTCTATTAAATCACCACTTTCATTAGTGCTTTTCTCTCCCGTTAAACATTTATCAACATATTTAAATTCTCCATTATCATATTCATAATAGCCTATAACTGGTCCTACTGCTTTAATTACTAAGTTAACAGGTATAATAAATTTTCCATTATAATAACATGGCTCTTGTTCTATCATTTTTTTATCTTTAAAATACTCTACAAGATTTCCATCAGATTCAAATTTATATAATACATTATGATCAAATCCATCAGAACTCATCTTTAAAATTATTTCTTTTGAATTATCTTCTTTATCTATATCGACAACGGCTACACCACATATTCCATAATACTTTGATTCAAACTTTTTTCCGTTTATTAATAATTCAATTGCACGTGCATCCTCTTTTAATCTTTTAGTACTTAAAACATATTCTTTACCATCGCTTTCAAATATATAATTATCATTATAAAAACTTTCTCCGGAATTATAGCTACAATACGCAACATTAAAGAAGCCGTTATATGCATCATTCTCCCAGCCTAAATAATTCTCTTCATTTTCTGATGTTCCTTGGTTAATACCATCACCACTTAAATTTTTTACTTCTTCCTTATTGTCATTACATCCAACTAATACAAATAGCATTAATACCAAGCATATTACCACAACAAATTTTTTCATATATACTCTCCCCTTTTTCATGTTTGGTCATATCTATTTTTTCATTATCAAGAATTTATAACATTTTTTACTCCATTATTTCACTTAATTCTTTAGGCATAAATCTTGGACCTCGAACAGCTGAAACACCATATTTTTTTATTTTATTCAAAGTATATTTTTTCTTATCGTATTCTTTTATAAGTTTAATTTTCATTATTCTAGACATTTTAATATTGCTATCTTTATATTCATAAGGAATATTTACTTCAGTTGCAATGCATTTATATAAAATTGCTGAATAAGGACTTCCAACATACATATAAATTATATCTCCAACATTTATATCGCTAGATTGTTTCCATGTAGAAGTTTTATATTTTTTGAAATGTCCAACAATATCAAAATATTTTGGATTAGATGGAATAATCCATTCTTTGCCAGTTCCAAGATATTCTTCTGTGCAACAATTATTTGCAATATCTTCTAATATATTTTTATATTCTTCACGAACTTTATTTACAAATTCTCCAACTTGATTTTCAATTCTAAAAGTTAAATATTCATCATCTAATTCTAAATCATAAACTTTTCCAGTAATTTTATTTTCCTTATCAATTATAATATCAGCTCTAAATGTGTTATCCATAAAATTTCTTGTATATGTATAGCATTGTTTGTCTTTAATAAATCCAAATTTCAATAATTTTTTATAATCAAATTTCATTCGATTAAAAACTTCTTGTTCGATACTCATTATAGCCTCCTAATACTTTAAGTATGCTACATTTTTTAATAATAGTAATACTCTAAATATGATGTAATAAGTATATCACGGATTTCGTCATTACTCAAATCTAGTAAAGACTTAGTACCATTTTCATTTACATTGTTCTGATTTCCTGCCCAATATATATTTGTAACTTTTCTTGTTAATCCTGAAAATACTTTATCTGCTATGCTATTATATTCATCTTCTGTAATTTCTTTTTTATCACTATCAGTATACTTTACCGTACTTGAATTTTCACTACTATATATTTCTTCTTTATATGCTAAAAAGTTTTCGTGAACCTTACCATCTTTAATATAAAAATCTCTTTTATTTTCATAATACTCTGCAGCACCATTTTTAATTAAATCATTCATAATATAATGGTATATATCATTTTGATTATCATAGAAACATACTATTCTAGTATCTACTATATCTACCATTGAATCTCCATCTTCATAAGGATATTCTACTTCATTTAATCCATCTTTTTCTTCATTAACTTCAAATATTCTTGTTGTTGTAAAGTGTCCTGTACCTTGACATATTGAAGCAATTATTTCAATTCTTCCATTTTGATCTAAATCTGTAATTGCATATTGATAACCATATTCGTCTTTTGCAAGCCAAGTATCAATGTTATTCATAATTACATCAATCTGCTTTTCAACATCTTTAAAATGTTCATTACCAAATAAAAGTTCTTTATTAACAGATACTTCTTTATACTTTGCTTCTATTTCATTTACTTCTTCATCATTTATATAAGATTCTTCACCACTACTATTAGTATAAACATTGCCAATTTCCATAGAGCCTAAAGCTGGTAATGAAGTATTTAATATACCCTCAACTAATTCTAAAGTACCATTTTCAGATAATTTATAATAATTAACGCCAGATTCAGAAGCACTATTACTAAATTCTTCTTTAATAAAGCCATCCTCACATAATGTATATCTACCTCTTTCTTGACTAGAAAAAACATGAACAATTTCATTATTAACTATTGTATATAAATCAAATATCACATTACCATAGTAACCATCATTTACATATAATAAAAGTTCTTTTTGACCATCATTATTTATATCTAAAATAGCATATTCAAATATATCTAAATTCTTGTAATCTTGATAAGCATACATATATGAAAATCCATTATCTTGATAAACTTCTTGCTTCGATTCGAATTCTTCATCTGAAGTAATAAGATTTTTTAATTTATCTAAAACTTGACTATACGCTTGAGCATCTGAATTATTATCTCCAGATAAATTACTTATAGTTTCTTTTTTATCTGTCAAGCAAGATACTGCCAGAACTATACAAACAAGCACCGCAATAATTGAAATTACTACACCACTCTTTTTTAATTTAATCATATTCTTTACTCTCCTTTCAGTATTATTCTCACTAAAAGCAATAGGACAAGGTACTATGCTTCTTGAATTTTTAGTAGATAAATTTACTAAACATTCCATATAATTTTGTTTATTCTTTTCACCTAGTTTTTTAATTGTTTGTTCATCGCAACACATTTCCATATCATTAACAAACATTTTAAACAAAATCCAATTATATGGATTTATCCAATGAATTGATAAGATTAAATATGCTAATGCTTTTGAAAAATAATCTTTTCTAGAAATATGAACTTTTTCATGTGTTAATATATATTTCTTTTCATCATCTGTTAAATTATTAGTTAAATAAATTTTAGGCTTAAATATACCCACTACGCAAGGAGATTTTAACATGTCTGTCTCATAATAATCATTATTCTTAATTGCAAATCTAAGAGTATGTTTTAATTTAATATATGAAATAATTGCATATAAAATCATACATAAACTACCAATAATCCAAATTGTCATAATAATTTCTTCTAATTTTACATTATCTTTTTTACTAATATTTATGTCATTATCAGACTTTACATCAGCAATTTCATTTAAAGTATTTATAGTTGAATTAGTAGGTATCACACTATTTTCTATACTATTACTATTTGTATTTTCATTTATCTCATTTAGTTTATCTAAATTATTTATTATATTTGGTCTATTAACTATGTTTTGAATTTCTTTTGTATTATTCGGAACAAAATTAAATAAACTCAAATTGCTTTCTATAGAAAAAGGACAAATCAACCTAATGCCAATAATAGCCCACAAGCAAAATAAAACTTTTCTTGAAGCTCCTAATTTTTTCAAAATAAATTTTAGTGCAAACACAACTAATGTTGTTATCATTGCTATGAGATTTATTCTAAGCAAAATATAAAATAAATTGTATAGCATAATATATTTTCCCCCTTATTTACTATTTTTTGAATCTTTAATTAGTTTTTGAATTTTCTTAACTTCTTCTTCATCTAAATCATTATCACTTGTAAAAGCTGCGATAAAAGAATATAATGAACCATCAAAATTTTTATCAACAAATGCTTTACTTTCATTTTTCTGTACTTCTTCTCTACTAATCAAACTTGTAACAATTTTTTTATCATTTTGGGCATAACATTTTTTTATTAACTTCTTTAACATTGTATAAGTAGTTGTTCTTTGCCAACCAAGTTCTTCAAGACAAATTTCAGCAAGCTCTCTTGACGTCAGTGGCTCTTTGTTCCATATAATTTGCATTACCCTATATTCAGCATCAAATAATTTAACATATTCCATATAAATCCTCCATAAGCAAAATTGTCTATCGCATTAGACAATTTTATTCTACTACGATAGACAATGAGTGTCAAGAAAAATCTGCAATAAGGGACGGAGCAAACTTTCAGTTTCTTATTGTGCCGCGATTGAAAGTTTGCTCCGTCCCCTATTGCATTAGTTATCTTTTTGTTTCCAAAACATTTGATTATTTTCAAATTCATATGTAAGTCTATTTTCATCTGCTAAATATGATAAATAAGATTTTACTGTGCTACCAACTAAAACATATTGACCTGCATTCATAACTAAATTATAATATTCAAAAACCTCTTTCAAGATAGTTTCAAAAGTTTTTGGAGTGCTACATATTTCATAAATTTTATTAGATATTTCATTTATTTTGTTTTCATTTAGAATAATTAAATCTGTAATATTTTCAGTTGCTTCAACATGAGATGGAATAAAAAGTTTTCCATTTAAAGTTTTCAAAAACTCTAAAGTATTTAGATATTCTTTTACATCATATATGAAAAACAAATGATATTTTGTTATCGTTTCACTACTAAATAAAGAGTCAGCCAAAAAGTATATGTCATCACTTGTTTTAATTCCAATCATATCAAAGAAATGACCTTTTAATTTAAAATACTCTAATCCTTCTGGTAAGTTATTTTCAATGTCCGTAACTTTTGACTCTTTAGCTAATAAAAATTTTGTTTTAATATCTTTAAAAGGATAGCCACCATACAAAAATGATGACTCTAAAATTGGATACTCTGTAAAACATTTTTCAATACCAACAGTATAAATTGAACATCCTGTTCTATCTTGAATTATCTTGTTTCCTCCTATATGATCTGCGTTTGAATGAGTCGTAATAATTCCTTTTACATTCCAATCTTGCTCATCAACAATTTTCAAAATTTTCCTTCCAGCTTCTTTATCATTTCCAGTATCTATAAGAAAAATATCTTTATCATTTAACAAATATATTCCAATATTTGTTGGATTTTTTATGTAATAAGTTTTTTCTCCAACTTTTATAAGTTCCATAACTATTTTCCTTTCTAATTTATTTGCTTATTAAATTGTTACTATTATTTTTTATCTGCTACCCATTCCGGCCTCGCCCTGATGAATAAATCTCCAACCTTCATCAGAATATGAATCTTTTTGCATAATAATAGTCAATTTTTAAAAAATTATATTGCACTCCTTTGATGGAAGTCTACAGTTCAATAGTATATTAATGTTATTTAATGATTCAAAGCTTGACTGTACAATTATATTTGGATATAAACTTTTAAACTCTTTCATTACTTTTTTAGATATTCCAAACATTTGAGCATATATTAAATATTCTTCAAGAAGTTCAACTTCTATTGCTTCCTTATCATGAATTAATGTATAACTCTTTAAATACTTTTTTAGACCAGATAGTTTAATTGCTTCATTTAATACATTACTTCCATATATTATTTTTTCTTTTCCATTTATGTTCTTTTCAATATCACCACTTTTTATCAATTTATTTTCCTCATTTATTAGGACATCTTTAAACCAGTCTAAAATAAGTAAATAATGCTTTTCGCACCACTTTTTTAGTTCTTTTTTTTCAAGTATTCCATCTTGACTAGCTCTCATTATATAATCAAATAGTTTGTTTTCATAATTCAAAAAAGCTTGATTTAGCCTATATGCATTTAAAACCTTATTAAAATTTTCCACAGATTCTTCTTTCTCTATTTCATTAGAAACTTTTTTATAAAGTATTTTTTTTTCTTCATCACTATAAACCAAATTAAATTGTATACATTCTTCTTCTTTACCTAATATTTCAATATCTCTTTTTACTATAGATATTTTTCCTTCTTTTAGCCATTTTAAAAATATCGCTCCTAAAAAATCATTTGCATTTTTTACCAATCCACAAGTCATAGCAATATAATATGCTTTATATAAATCGTTTTCACATGGTATATTTCGATAATATTCTGCTTCTTTAATTTTCTTTCTATCTTTTTTATCAACTAAGTTTCGTGACTCTGGTAAAAATAATTCATTTGCTAAAATAATAATTATGATAATTCCAGCTATAAAATTCAAAAATAATTCTACTCCTCCTAATAGGCATAATATAATTATTTCCATTTTTTTATTTGTACTATAGTTATACTTTATTTTTAAAGTTAATACTAATATTACAAAATTAATAATAAGTATAGCAGGTAAAGTATTCTCTAACTTTTTCTTTGAATTCCATGAACTTAATGTCTCGTATTCTTTATTTTCATTCGATACTATTAGAAATACTGTTAATACTATTGCAATCATAAATATTAAAAGTACCATAATTTTTTTCATAATTGATTCCCCTTTTATACCATTCTTATCTTATAATGTTATACACCAATATACTCTCTTAATTCTTGTAATTTATTATTGCAGTCCTCTACTCCTAAATTATAAATTTCTTGCAATTTATTTGCATCATGCTCTATTCTTTTTATATCAACAAATCTACTTGGCCTAATTAACAGAATTTCTTTTTTATTATATAATTCATTAACTTTTTCAACAGAATTATTATAATTTAAATATCTATTTTGAATTGAATTAATTAAATTAGGATATTTACTATACATCATTTTTGCTAATGTATTATTAGACTTTTTCTTTCTATATTCTGCTGGTCTGGTTAATACTACAATTATTTTATCATAACCCATACTTATACATTTATCTATTGGTATACTATCAGCAACCCCACCATCCAAATATTTTTTTCCATCAACTTCAACCATTTTAGAAACAAGTGGCATAGCAGCTGATGCTCTCATAGTTTCCATTTGGTCAATTGGTCTAACTATTTTTATATATTCAGCTTTTCCTGTATCAACATTTGTAAGCGTTGCATAAAAATCTATATTAGACTTTTCATAAGTTTCTTCATCAAATGCATCTAATTTAAAAGGCACTTCATAATATGCAAAATCTTTGTTAACTATATTTCCAGTTTTTATAAATGAATTTATTCCCATATATCTTTTATCATTTGCATATTTTTTATTATATCTAATAGCTCTACCCTTTTGCTTTGATGGTAAATTTACTCCAAATAATGCTCCTGCAGATACTCCAATTATTCCATCAACTTTTATATTATTGTCTAAAAAAACATCTAAAACCCCTGCAGTATATAAGCCTCTCATAGCTCCACCTTCAAGTACTAATCCAACACTCATTATTTCACCTTCTTATATTTCTTTAAACACTTCTCCTAAACTTTTATTTATCACTAAATTTGCTTTATAATCATACATGGTAGAATCTCTATTTATTAAAATTAAATTTTTACCTCTAAAATAATTTATCAAACCACTTGCAGGTTGCACTGTTAAAGATGTTCCTGCAACTATCATTAAATCAGCATTTTGAATTTCGTGAACAGATTTAAATAATACATTATCATTTAAAGGTTCTTCATATAAAACAACATCTGGCTTTATTATTCCACCACATTCACATTTTGGAATACCAGTACTATAAAAAACATATTCTGCATCATAAAATTTTCCGCAATTAACACAATAATTTCTTAATACACTTCCATGTAATTCTAAAACATTTTTTGAGCCTGCTTTTTGATGAAGTCCATCAATATTTTGAGTAATAACAGCTTTTAATTTTCCCTCTTTTTCAAGTTCTGCTAATTTAATATGAGTAATATTAGGTTCATATTTTAATGAATTCATTTTTTCTCTATAAAATTCAAAAAATTCTTCTGTTTGTCTATAGAAAAAAGTATGACTTAATATCTCCTCTGGTGGATATTTATATTTTTGATTATAAAGACCATCTTTACTTCTAAAGTCAGGTATTCCACTTTCAGTAGAAACTCCAGCTCCTCCAAAAAACACTATATTACTACTCTCATCAATCATTTTCTTAAATTCTTCTATCACTCAAATTCACCTCTTAAATTTATTTACATTTTATCATAAAATATTATCTTATACCATAAATTTATTAGAAATCACACAACAAAAAAGATGTCCTATAAAATAGGACATCTTCTAACTACAATATTATATTTATTCTTCATCAAGTTTTATTGTATCAATCCATTTCTCTATTTGAGTTTTTGTAGCACTTGAATCTACCTTATCATTTTCAATAGCTAAACCATCATAAAAATTAGTATAGTCATAGAATTCTTTTAAATCAGTTTCACTGCTTCTATCGTTATCTCCTGAGAATGTATAGAATGGTAGGACATGTTCAGCTTGTACAGAAAAATCTTGCATAAATGAATATATTGCCATAGGAGCTCTTCCTTCCCAAACTGGATAACCTATAAATACTATATCATATTTTCCTATATCTTCTATTTGTGTTGCAATAGCTGGTCTCATTTCATACTCTTGCTCTTCTAATATTTGAATTTTTAATTCTTCTTCATCCGTAGGATAAACATAGTCATCTGTAGTTTTTATTTCTACTATATCTCCACCAACCTCATCATGAATTTTTTCTGCTAATTTATCTGTATTATCTATATGTGAAAAATATACAACTAAAACTTTATTATAACCTAAAGGTCCTTCTTCTAGCTCCTCTTCCTCTTCACTAGATTGTTCTTGAGGAACTATTACTTCTCCTGAAATATTTTCATCTTCTGTTGGTGTATAAGGAACATATCCATTATTTATATATGTAACCATATTATAAATTAATATTGCAATGTCACCTCTAGTTGCTTGTTGATTAGCATCAAAAGTGCTAATTGAGCTATATAAATTTAAAGTTCTAGCATAAGAAATATAATTGTCTGGCCATGTTTCTTCTCTTTGTTTAACGTCCTCATCATAACCCATTGCACGAATAACCATAGCTGTTGCTTCTGCATATGTTACTTTTCCATCTGGATTAAAAGTTCCATCTTCATAACCATTAACAATTCCTAAACTTGTTGCAGCATTTATTGTTGCAAGAGCCCAATGTCCAGATGCAACATCTGAAAAAGTTATAATTTCTCCTGATGGATCTCCTGACAATTTATCAGCTGCTGTTATAACCATTTTAGTTGCTTCTGCTCTAGTAATTTCTCCATTTGGTCTAAATGTATTATCTGGATAACCATTTACAATACCTTTATCTACTAAATAATTTACGGCCGTTTCATATTTTGTTCCACTTATATCCGTAAGATTTGCAGCAAATAACATAGTTGATATAACTAAACAAAATATAACAATTAAAACTAATACTAATGCAATACTTTTTTTCATAGTTTGACTCATCCTCCTAAAAAATTTAATACTTACCATATATATACTATAATATTTCATAGTTTTTGGTCAAGTAATTTCACAAAAAATACTCTAAAAAAAGTACAAGAAATTTTCTTGCACTTTTTAACAAAATTTTATTAAATATATTTTTTCAAATCTAGTATTGCTTCCGTAATATTAAGAGCTATTTTATTTTCGCTTTCTTCTGAATCTGTTTCATTTAAATTTTCTGTATCACCAGATTCAGAAACATCTCCTGATGTATTAGGAACTTCTGAGTCTCCAGAAATTACATTTTTAACATCTCCTGATACTTCTGGAGCTATATTTTCTTCTGGTAAATTTGCATCTCCAGACTCTAGCATATCTCCAGATGTTGTTGGAACTGTCGTTTCTCCAGAAACGTCTCCTGATACAGTAGTGTCTCCAGACTCTTCACTATTATTATCTACATTCATATTTAACATATTCCATATAACTAATGCAACATTACCACGAGTTGCGTTATCCTTTGTTGTAAAATCAGAAACACCTGTAAATAATTTTAAACTTTCAGCATAATCCATAAAAGTTCCTGAAACCTCATCTGTTTTTTCCATAGCACGTACTATTATTTCAGCTACTTCAGCATAAGTAACTTTTCCATCTGGATCAAATATTCCATCCTCTGGACCAGATACTATTATCTCTAAACTTGCAGCAGCTTTAATTTCTTTACTTGCCCAATGACTATCATTTACATCATCAAAAACTATATTTATTGAAGGATCTCCTTCTTCTTTTCCTATAGCATTAACTATCAATTTTGATATTTCAGCTCTTGTGATTTCTTCTTCTGGTTTAAATGTATTATCTGGATAACCATTAACTATTCCTAATTCTACTAATGCATTTACTGCTTCTTCGTATTTAGTATCGCCAACATCTGTCAAATTTGCTGCCATAGAAATATTAGTAAAAGCAAGGCATAAGGCAAATACTAAAACTAGTACTACATACTTTTTCATTATAATCCTCCTCAACCTTTATTACATCTTATTCGCGCTTAGTTTAATATTATTATATTGAATTAGATTAGTCAAGTTATTTCCTATGAGCATCAATAAGTCATACTTATAGGTTGTATTAGCATATTTAATTTTACTTAATGTTAACATAATGATATAATAATATTCGTAAAATGACCTGGTAAGTTAATGATACTCCAGAATGGTCTTTTCTTGGGGAACTCTTGAGATGAGAAAGGAGAAGTACATGAAGAGAGTTCTATGGTTTTCTCGTCACGAAATGACGGATGATCAGCTTGCTGATCTGCGTCGAATCTTTGGTCAGATAGAGGTCAAGCAGGAATCCTGCACGGCCACTTCGGCCAAAGAAGTCGCTCAGCTGGGAGCAGACTGCGATATCCTCGCGGTTGTGCTTCCGCCGGCTATGCTGGCGGATTTGCTCAATCCCAGATTGAGCGGTGGCAAGCCCGTTATTCGGGCAATTGCCAACCGTGTACCTACCGGAAACACGGTAAAAAATCCTGCTACCGGCAAGGAGGAGCAGGAATTCCGGTTTGAGCATGCTGGATGGGAGCAGGTGCTCAAAATCGAGGTCATAACCGAAAGGTTATAACCTCGATTCTCCCAAAAGCGGGGCTGCGCAAAAAATGTGCAGTCCCACTTTCTTATATAATAGAAAAGTTATAGACAATTTTTGATTGTGGCTTATGAGTAGCAAGCGTTACAAACAAAAATTTTACTTAAATTTTTTCCTATTATTCATTAGCCATTTTCGTATATTCCAATAATTTTAAAGTTGCTGCATTAGCAATTTTTTTATTTAACGTTGCTACACCAATACAACGTTTGTCATTTTTAACATTTAATTTCAATTCTACTAATGTTTTATCTTTTAACTTTTCGCTAATTACAATTTTATTAGTATAACCAATTACTGACGTATCTTCTACAAAGTGGATTAATGTTGAACCACTAGAAAATTCATAATCAGGTTCTACTTTAATTTTGTTCTTTAATAATTTTTCATCTAAATATATTCTAGAATTACTTCCTTTTGCAGGGAAAGCTAATTTATATTTACTTAAATTAGATATATTAAATTCATCATTTTTTATTTTTAGTTCTTTATAAAAATCTTTATTAACAAAAAAAACATCTTCTGTTTCTTTTAATTCAGTAATATCTATATTATCATAATTTATATTACCAACTATATTTAATAAAACCATATCTACTGATCCGGTCGCTAATTTTTCTATAGCTTGTGATGTAACCATATTTTGAATATATATTTTTATATTTGGATAATCTTTAGCAAAATCTTTTAAAACATCTTTCAAAATAATATTAGATAAAGTAGAGCCAGCAGCAATATTGATTGTTCCTCTTTCTAAATTTTGATATTTTGAAAAAATATCATCAGCATTTCCAATTGTCTCTATACTTTTTGATATATATTCATATAAAGTTTTTCCAGCATTAGTAAGTGTTACTCCTTGTTTTGAACGAATAAATAGAACTCCTCCTAGTTGCTTCTCTAGTTTCTGAATTGACTGTGTTACAGCTGATTGAGAAATATAAAGTTGCTCGGCAGACTTTGTAAGATTTCCTGTTTGTGCCACATTATAAAATAATCTATATAAATCAAAATTTATATTATAATTCATAAAATATCACTTCCTTATAACTACATTATAATTTAATTATATCTATTTATATGCTTTTTTCAATATATTTTTATTTAGATTCTTTTATAGAAAATAGGGCTATAAAAGTACTACAGCCCATAGAATTTTATATTATTTAACAAATATAACTTTATATTTTTCTTCTAATTCTTTTATAGCCTTCTTTTCATTTTCTTTTAGTTTAGTAATATAATTATTTTTTTGATTAGAATCACACCAATAATTCAAATAAATTATAGCTAACAAACTTTTTGTCTTTCTTCTTAATCCTATTTTACTTAATTTTTTAGTACAATCTATATTTGTAATATAATTTGGTAATTTATTGCTTTCTAAAAACTCTATAAATTTTTTAGGAATCATATCAATATATTTTTTATCCATATAATTTAAAATTTCTAGTGTCTGTGAAGCAGCTTCAACAAATTCTAAACTTAACATTTTTATCCTCCTAATCTCTTACTATTTTTATATCATTAGACTTCGTTCTTGTTTCTTTTCTTGCTCCTTTTGATATATCTGAAGATACTTCATGTATATCTGCCAAGGTTAAATCTGAAATACTTTCTATAACTTCTGGCATAGAATAACTTTCTTTTGTACTACGTTCTACCTTGCCAAGTTTTAAACTATTCCAAAGTCTATATTTATCAATATAATTTCCAAATCTTCCTCCTCCTTGACTTTTTTCTACTTCTTCAGGTGCAATCCACAAATAAAGTAATTTGGGACAATTTTTAAATAATCTTGAATAATCTTTTATTCCTGTTCCTTCACACAAAGTTACTCCCCTAAGATTAGGACAATTAGAAAATGTTTCTTCATCAATTTTTTTAACAGATGATGGTATAAAAACTTCAACTAATTTATCTTTATATTTATCAAATAAATTACCATCTAGTTTTGATGCAATATAAGGAATACGTATTCTTATACCATCAGGCACTTTAGCCCATCTATAGGAATTTATATTAGATACATCAAGAAAGTTTCCTGGAACATATTCTGCTGTAATAGGCTCTATATGCATAAAATCTCTAATTTCATCTTCAGAGAATAAACCGATTATCATCAAAATATTCTTTGTTTTGAATCATTTTTTCTGTTAAGTCTATGGTTGCTTCAGAAAAATAACTACAATATTGACAAATTGAATCACAAAATTTTTGTAATTCATCTATAGTTATAATGATACAATTCAAATAAAAATACGTGATAAAATGTATAATGCACTTATTACAACTAAAAATTTCATTACAAAAATATCCCAAGCTATCAAATGGATTATATTCATTTTCTAGTACTATTCTACAATTATTATTACCTAAATCTTCTACAAACATTTTTTCATTTTCCTGATATTCCAAAGAATCATTATAATAAAATATATCTTTTACTAAACCTATATTTATATGTTTACCATCATTACCAATTCTTTCTCTTTTTCTTTCTCCATAATGTTTAAATAATGGATTACAAAGGACATCCTCATTTACATATTGTTCTCCTGCCATTATTCTTGCTGTTTCTAATTTTAGCATTAATTGATTAACTAATCTAACAAAATCTTTACGTTTAGCTTTTTCTGCTCCTTTTAATCCATATAAAATTACTCCTTCATTTTCTTCTTTATTCATTTTTCTTACCTCCAAAAAATTTCAAATATTATGGTTTTTTCAAACCACTAACTAAATTATAACTTGTTTACATAATATTGTAAAATTAAATATGATAATTATATTCATAAGTAATAGTTATAGATAGTTGTATATTAACAAATCCACCTTATTGATAACTAGAAGATACATCTATTAAAAAAGATTTTAAGTAAAATTTTGATTGCATTATTGCTATTTATATGACATAATTAAAAGCTATCTATAACACTTTCAAATTATAAAAAAATGAAGTGAATTTCATTTAATTCACTTCATTCTTTATAATATTTTTATTCAAATAAAACAATTTTATCTTCTTTTAAACTTTTTTGGACATCTATAACTCTTTGATTAGATGAACCTTTCCATTTTAATGCTGGATTTCTTAAAGCATCTACATATTGTCCATCAACTACAACATCTACATATTTCATTGCTTCTTTATCTTTTAAGTCTTTGTCAAATTTAAATCCACTCCACATCCAAATATCTTTTTCAGGGAATCTTGCTTTAAATGCTTTTGCAAGTTTTGCTGTTCCATCTGCATTCTTAGGATGCATTGGTTCTCCTCCTAAGATTGAAAGACCTTTTATATTTTCATTATCACATAAATCTAAAATATGATTTATTGTATCGTCTGTGAACTCTTGTCCACCATTAAAATCATGTGTTTCTGGGTTAAAGCATTTATCACAATTAAATGCACATCCTTGTGTAAATATTGAAACTCTAACTCCAGGTCCATCTGCTATATCCATTTTTCTAATTTTATTATATCGCATTTGCTACTACCACCTCTTGATCAGCTTGTATATCATCTTTATTGTCTAAATGAAGTACCCTTTCTTTAATTTCTTGTGTTCTACCTTTATTCCAGAAATTACTTCCTATATATCCGCAAGTTCTTCTTGCAACATTTAATGTTGCATGATCTCTGTTTCCACAGTTAGGGCAATACCATTCCATATCATCATCAATTAGTATTTCTCCATCGAATCCACATTTTTGACAATAATCTGATTTAGTATTTAACTCTGCATACATTATATTATCATATATGTATCTAATAATTTGTAAAACTGCTTCAATATTATTTTGTAAGTTTGGAGTTTCTACATATGATATAGCTCCTCCAGGACTTAATCTTTGGAATCCACTTTCTATTTTTAATTTTGTGAAAGCATCTATTTCTTCAAATACAGGAACATGGTATGAATTTGTAATATAGTTTCTATCAGTAATTCCTTCAATTTCCCCAAATCTTTCTTTTAAGCATTTAGCAAATTTATATGTTGTAGATTCAATTGGAGTTCCATAAACACTATAATCAATATTTTCTGCAGCCTTCCATTCTTTACATTTATCATTCATTTTTTGCATTACTTCTAGTCCGAATTCTTGTCCAACACCATTATCTGTATGACTGTTACCTGTCATATATTTTACACATTCATAAAGTCCTGCATATCCTAATGAAATTGTTGAATATCCACCATGTAACAAATCATGTATGCTTGCTCCTTTAGGAAGTCTTGCTAATGCTCCATATTGCCATAAGATTGGAGCTACATCACTTGTAGCATGAGCTAATCTTTCATGTCTTATTTGTAAAGCTTTATGGCAAAGCTCTAATCTTTCATCAAATAATTTCCAGAACTTATTCATGTCTTTCTTTGAAGATAGAGCTAAGTCTACTAAGTTGATAGTAACAACTCCTTGATTAAATCTTCCATAATATTTAGGCTTCTTTGTTTTAGGATCTATATATGGTGTTAAGAAAGATCTACATCCCATACAAGGATAACAATTTCCATTTCCTTCTTTATCTATTTTTAATTCTAACATTTTCTTTTCAGATATATAATCTGGTACCATTCTCTTAGCTGTACATTTTGCAGCAAGTTCTGTTAAATACCAATATTTACTATCTTCATGCATATTAGCTTCTTCAAGAACATATAAAAGTTTTGGAAATGCTGGTGTTATATAAACACCTTTTTCATTTTTCATTCCTTGAATTCTTTGTTCAAGAATTTCTTTAATTATCATTGCAAGTTCTTCTTTATATTCTTCTGTTTCTCCAAGATATAAGCATACACTTAAGAATGGAGATTGTCCATTTGTAGTTGTCATTGAATTTATTTGATATTGGAATGTTTGAACTCCATCTTTAATTTCTCTAGCTAAATCTTCTTTAGCAAATTTCTCACATTGGAATTCTGATAAATTTCTATCTTTATATTTTTTCAAATAAATATTATAACTATCTCTAACAAAAGGAGCTAAGTGTGTCATTGTAACTGTTGCTCCACCATATTGGCTAGATGTAACTGCTGTAATAATTTGAGTTGCTATTGTCATTGCTGTTAAAAATTTATGTGGTTTTTCAATCATAACACCATTGATGTTTGTACCATTTTGAAGCATATCTTCCAAGTTAATTAAATCACAATTGTGAAGAGCATTTTGAGCAAAATAATCTGCATCATGAAAATGTATTATTCCAGCATCATGAGCTTTAACAACATCTTCTGGTAATAAAAATCTTCTTGTAATATCCGTACTTGTAATACCAGCTAAATAATCTCTTTGAGTTGTAACTACTTTAGCATTCTTATTTGAATTTTCATTATTCCAATAATCACTTTCACCATCTATTAACTCTTTAATTGATTGATCTGTTGTATTAGCTTTTCTAACTAACTCTCTAGTATAACGATATGTAATATATTTTTTAGCTAATGCATAATTACCAAATTCCATTAATTTTTGTTCAATAATATCTTGAATATCCTCAACTAAAAATCTATTTTTATTTTTATCTTCAATAAAAGTAATTATCTCATTTATTTGCTCATCTGTAGCCTTCTCTTTTTTAGATACCTCTTTATTTGCTTTTTGAATTGCAATTCTAATCTTCTCTGGATTATATGCAACTATTGTTCCATCCCTTTTAACTATTTTCATCTTCCTATACCTCCATAAATTATTTTTATCTTACAGTACTTTAAAAATCTTATCCTTTAAAGTGTATACAATTTAAATTGTACTTGTCCATTAAAGCAATCACTTTTTCTTTTTCGTCACAGCTACAATTAAATATATTTCCTGCTCTACACATTTCATGATATTGTGATTCAATTTTTGCTTTATGTTCAATTGTACATTCATACCAATCTGGAATATCACTTCCTGTTGTGTAATGTTCATCTTCTGTAATACCCTTTATTATTCCATATTGCATTTTATCTTTTTCTATTATTTTTCCTAATAAATCCTCTGAACTTGTAAGTGCAAAATTAACATTATATTTTTCAGAAAATTCATCAACTAAATTTTTTAATTCATTTATGATTTCTAATCCAAATTCATTTACTTCCTCTGACTCTCCATGATGTTTAGATGTTAAGATAATTAAACATTCTGCAAGTCCTAAAAAACCTAATGACAAAGTACCATGCTTTATTATATTATCTACTGTATCACTCGAAGATAATTTATCACTATTTATCCATAACCCAGACATCAATCTAGGAAATTGATTTTTAATAGCTGAGCCTTGAAATTTATATCTTTCATATAATTGCATAAGTGATATAGTAGCATATTTTTCAAGATTATTCATAAAAACTTTTTTCAACTTGCTTTTATATTTATCTAACTTTTTTTCAATAGTTCCTATTCCTATTTCAAAGTCAAGTTTTAAATCTTCTTTAACTGAATTGGCTGATTCTATTGCTATTTTAGGTAAGTTAATTATTGTAGAAGATAATATTCCTTTACCATTTGAAATATTCTCACCATTTATATCTTCATATACTCTATAACCATTTCCTAAAATTGAACATTCATAATTCCATCTATTATCATCTTCTATTTTCCATTTTCTATTTTTGTTATATGGTGCATCAAGATTAACAATATTAAATGGTATGTTTTGTTCAATTAAATTTAAAATAGATAAATATAAATCATAGTTTTTGTCTTGCTCATCAAAATTTATTCCTTTTTTCTTTTTCCAAATTTGAATAGGAATATTATTTTTTTCTTCTTTAGAAAAATAGCAAATTGCATTTATCAATTCTCTTATAATGCACCTACCTTCTGCTGAAGTATCTGTTCCATAATTTAGCGAATTGATAATATCTTGTTTTTCTTTTTGCAAAAATATCATATTATGTATAAAAGTTTTCATTGATAAAGAAATTCTATCAACAGTTCTATTTACTGCTAATTGAAGAATTCTATCATTACCTTTTAAACTTTTAACATCTTTTTTTACATAGTCTTCAATATTATGATTAAGTATTTTTTTGATATCTACTTGCAAATCTTCACCAATTTTAGTAAGCTCTTGTACAAAAGTTTTTCTAACATACTTTGCAAAATAGTAATCAACTGCTGGTATTGAAATCATGCCATGAACTTCATTAGTAAGTTCATTAACAACAACACAATAATAATTAACCAATGTCTCGATGCTATCTAGTTCTTTCGTAATCATTGGAAGTAAAAAACTATTTAAAGATTTTGTTAGATAGTAATCTTTGTTACAAACAAAAATATA
Source organism: uncultured Clostridia bacterium (assembly GCA_947588905.1). Classification (GTDB taxonomy): domain Bacteria; phylum Bacillota; class Clostridia; order TANB77; family UBA1234; genus UBA1234. The sequence continues at coordinate 2,641 of CANQBB010000022.1, read as the reverse complement.
TCCATCCTTTTGTGCATCTCTAGCTTCTTTTGTAAGTAAGAAATTATCAACATAAGGTTTTGAAACTTCTCTAGCAAACTTTGACATTACAATTGTTGGTGTATTTATGCTTCTATCTGAATTTTTATTACCATATTCATTAGATTTTGAGCTAACAATATCTAAAAATACTTCTCTAGTTTTTGACTTTCTTGCAATATCTCTATTATACCTATATGTTATGTATGCTTGTGCAACTTCTTTTCGGCTAGAACCCATTAGCTTTTTTTCAACTAAATCTTGGATTTCATATACAGAAGCTTGATCTCTATTCTCTAATTGTTTTTCTATTGAAATTGCAATTTTATTTGCCAAATCAATATCAACACCTTCGGCTGTTTGCATCATAGCTTTTACTACTGCATTTACTATTCTTTCTCTGCAAAACTCCATAATTCTTCCATCACGTTTAGTTACTTGCATATATACCTCTTTATTTTTTTTAATTACATATTCATTTTAAATTAAATAGAAATTTTTAAAAAGTTGCTACGGCAACTTTTTAAAAATTTGTTTTTTGATTATCTTGTAAGTATGTATTTTTATACGTTTTAGAAAAATATTACATTTTTGTTACAAACATATTACAGATTTTGCCTAATTTTTTTTGCCCAATTTTCAATATTTTATTTTGGTGTTGTTGCCACGGCAACTTTTTTATGATATAGTAATGTTAACTAGGAGGAAGTATGAAAAAAGATTTTGATGTTAATAATTGTATAAATAAGTTAATAAATAATTGTAGCATCATTGACATCAAGGAATTTCAGGCAAATGAAGTAATAACTACATTTTTGGTTAATAGGAATCAGTTTTGTATCCTTTTAGAAGGAGAAGCACAACTCGTTACTTATGATGATAATGGAGCTAAAAAAATACTCTACTATTATCGACCAAATGATGTATTTGGAGAAGCGTTTTTCAAGATTTACAATGATAGAGAATTGTTTGTTCTAGCTAAGAAAAAATCTAAAGTATTATTTTTTCCTTACGACTTGGCAGAAAGATGCACAGAAAATTGCTATTATCACGTATATTTATTACGTGATTTACCAAATTTGATTTTAAATAGCATATCTCAGCAAAATCTTAGAATGGTACTTCTAACTAAGAAAAGTGTTAGAGATAAGCTTTTAACATATTTTAATTCATTAGCCTTAGAAAATGGCAGTAAAACATTTGAATTACCATTTTCACTTACAGATTTATCTGATTATTTAATGATTGAACGTACTGCAATGATGAGAGAACTTAAAAGATTAAAAGATGAAAATATAATACAGAAAAATAAAAATAAATTTACAATAACATAAAAAGGCTGTAAAAGTACAGTCTTTTTATCTTCCACAAATTTCTATTGTTTTTTCACAATTCAAATGTTACAATATAAAATACTAGATTATATTATATGTATGCAGAATTTGCATACAAGGAGGAGGCAATCATGATGAGAATTCTTAATGACATTTCCCCTGCCCCAGTAACAATGCGGATAAGATGTCCCTGTAATGCTGACCTTGAAATTGATTCCAATGATTTTTCTCCAGAATTTATACCAGGTCTTGAATCAAAAGAAATAAAATTTTCGTTTCAATGTCCAAAATGTTTTTTAAGGTATAAATATTCCTTAAATCAATTAAGTATGCCAATGCAACAAGCTCTTACTAATAAATGGAATAGAGTTTTATCAATGGAAGGAGCAAAAACATAAATGATTATTCCGCATAATGGATAAATACTTTAAAAATCACAAGATGCAGTTCAAATATGAACTGCATCATCTTTTATTTTAGCGAAAATTATACTAATTTTTTATAATAATCCCGGAACAATGCAAGCAAAAATTACTGCTACTAATATCAAACTAACAAGTACCAATATGAAAGCATCTTTATTCATATTATTCATTATAGCTGCTATAATTAATCCCCAGATAAATATAAATACAAAAACAAGCATTCCAATAATTGGAGACATATATATCGCCTTTGAACTATATCGTAAATTAGTATTTTCTATTTCTCCATCAATTATTGCTATTGCATAGTAATAGTTTTTTGAATTATCAGAAAATGTTATCTCATTTCCATCTATTGATACCCTTAAATTTTTGTCAATTATATCTGAATATATTTTAAGAGTTTCCAAGCCATCAATATTGGAATTATATATATCAATAGCAATTTTTTCACATTCTTCAGTCTCTGCCTTACTTACTACATAGTGATTAGCAGAATAAAACCATATACCTGCAATCATGCCACAAATTAAAGCAATTATCAAAATGATTATTCCAAATTTCCGCATTATATTCCCTCCTCAAAATTATTTGAGATAGCCCAAATTAGGCATTATGTAGAGAAAATCGCAATTGAATTTTTCACTACTGAATTATATTATGTCATTTATTGTAAGTCAAGACGCTAATGCATAATTTTACTTCTCTATATAATCAAAAAATCTCTAAAAAACTTCATTTTTTTATTGACAAGAAAGCTAATTTCAGGTATACTAGCATTTGTCAGCTGATGGATCTTTAGCTCAGTTGGTTAGAGCAACCGGCTCATAACCGGTCGGTCCGGGGTTCGAGTCCCTGAAGATC
>CANQBB010000021.1 GCA_947588905.1 uncultured Clostridia bacterium | reverse complement strand
CACCATTTTAATGCAATGGTGGGGATTTTTATTAGATATTATTTATAACTTTTTTTAATTCTTCTAAGTTTTCAATTTGATTTATTTTATTTCTTAATATTGATGCATTTTCAAGACCTTTTACATACCCACCAATATGTTTTCTCATTTCAAGTATTCCTGTTCTCTCTCCTTTATATTCTACTGACATATCTAAATGTTCTAAAATCATAGACTTTATCTCTTTAATATCTGGTCTCTTAATTACTTCTCCTGTTTCTAAAAAAGAAATAATTTCTTTAAAAATCCAAGGATTTCCGTTTGATGCTCTTCCTATCATAATGGCATCACAACCAGTTTCTTCAAACATTTCTTTTGCCTTTTCACCGCTTGTTATATCGCCATTACCTATTACTGGTATATTTACAGATTCTTTAACACTTTTAATTATATTCCAATCTGCTTTTCCTGAATAAAATTGTTCTCTTGTTCTTCCATGCACAGTAATTGCAGATGCACCTGCTTTTTCTATTACTTTTGCAACTTCCACAGCATTTACATGATTGTCATCCCAACCCTTTCGAATTTTTACTGTAACAGGCACATTCGAATTTTTAACAACTTCTTTTACTATATCATAGATAAGTTCTGGATTTTGCATAAGTCTTGAACCATCCATATTTTTAACAACTTTTGGTGCTGGACATCCCATATTTATATCAATTATATCTGAAATTTCAGATACTTTCTTTGCTATCTGTCCCATAATATCAGGTTCACTACCAAAAATTTGTATAGCAATTGGTCGTTCGTCTTTAGAAATATCCATTAGTTTATTTGTTCCAATATCATTATAAAATATTCCTTTTGAACTAACCATTTCTGTATATACTAATCCCGCGCCCATTTTTTTACATATTATTCTAAATGGTAAATCTGTAATTCCTGCCATTGGTGCAAGAAATATATTATTACTAATATTTACATTTCCAATTTTAATAGGTTTTAAAAACATTATATTACTCCATAAACATATTTTTCTTTCTTTTTCTGTTAATACTAAATAATAATCCTAATGCAATAAAGCTGGTAAGCATTGAACTTCCTCCATAGCTGACAAAAGGAAGTGGTATTCCTGTTATAGGCATTAGTCCTATTGTCATACCAATATTTTCTAAAAAGTGTGCTAAAAACATTGCGCCAATACCACATGCCATCAAAGAACCCAACAAATCTTTAGAATTTTTTGCTATACTAAAAATTCTAATTATCAATAATACAAATAATACAATAATCAATGTAGAAATAATAAATCCCATTTCTTCACTAATTACCGGATAAATAAAATCTGTTGTTTTCATTGGTAAATATCCTAGCTGTGTTTGATTTCCTTTAAATAATCCCATCCCCCACACTTGTCCAGAGCCAACTGCAAGCATTGATTGAATTATATTATATCCTGCACCTAATGGATCACTTTGAGGATTTAAGAAAACCATTATTCTATCTTTTGCATGTTGTGGCAACAAATACGTATATATAAAAGGAACTGATGCTCCAACAGCAATAACACTACCAACAATGTACCAAATGCTAATTCCAGAAGAAAAAATCATAACTGCAGAAATTGCTAAAAATACCATTGCTGTTCCATAATCAGGTTGTTTGATAATTAGTAATGTTGGAACTGCAATATAAAGAAGTATCAATATTATAGATAAAAAATTATTTATTTTCCCTTTTTCTTTAAAATAAGATAATATTTTAGCCAATCCAATAATTAAAATAATTTTGGAAAATTCAGATGGCTGTATACTAATACTACCTACTGTAAACCAACTAGTTGCTCCGGTTTATAGGCTCAGAAAACAAAACTAAAACTAATAATATTATCATTATTACATAAAATACTATCCAAATTTTTGCTAAGAAATCATAATCTATTGCGCTAACTAAAAGCATGCAAACTATACCAACAAGAAACCAAGCAATTTGTTTCATTGTTTCACTTGTATCACCTTCAAAGCCACCATTTGCACTATATAAAGCAATGGCACCTATTGAAAATAATATTAAAACTATAACAATAATTGAAAGATCTAATGATTTAAAAAATTTTTTTATCGCTATCCCCTCCTCAAAAATTATTGTTAAATTTCTATATATTTTAAAATATAAAATTGTCAATTTAAGCATAGCTCAAATTGACATCATTTATTTTTACTATTCTACAAATTTACTAAACTGTTTTTCCAGCTTTATTTGCTCCTTTAAATGTTTTTTTCATTTCTTTAGCCACATTTTCAGCTATACTATCAACAGAAACAGGAGTTTCTTGTTGCTCTTCTTCTATCTTTTCTTCAGTCTTTGTTTCTTTTTCTTCTGAAGGATTTATTTCTTCAACTTTTTTCTCAGCTTCATCTAATATTTCTTCCGCTATTTCATCAGCTATTTCACTGTTAATCTGTTCAACTGCCTCGTTATTAGAAGCAACTGGCTTTATATTCTTTATTGGTATATTAGCATATAGTGCTGGTCCTTCAAGTCCTGCTTCAAACCCTCTAGTAAGTTGAACTTCTAATGATTCCTCATCTATTTCAATATATTTTTTTATTACATCAATAATTTCTTTTTTCATCATCTCAAAAAAATCTGGTGAAACACTAGCTCTATCTTGCATTAACACTAACTTTAGTCTATCTTTCGCTGCTTGCTTTGAAATATCTTTTTCTTTCTTTTGAAAGTTTTTCATAAAGTTTAAAATTGGTTCGAAAACTTCCTTTAATTCCATCCTATGTGCCCCCTCATCAAATTCATCTTTACTTTGAATGTATTAAAAACTTTTTAAATTTTGCCCAGCCACTTTCATTTCTACCAGGAATTGTTACTTCTATGTTTTCTCCTAAAATTCTTTTGGCTGTTTCCATATATGCCTTTCCTGACAAAGATTTTGAATTTGTAACTGATGGTTCCCCTTTATTAGTCTGAATGATAACATTCTCGTCGTCTGGAATTGCTCCGATAAGCTTTACTGAAAGTAATTCAACAATATCATCTGCATCCATCATTTCACCTTTTTTAACCATTTTCGTTCTAATTCTATTTAATATCAATTGTGGTTTTGGTAAATTACTAGATTCTAATAATCCTACTATTCTGTCTGCATCTCTAACAGCTGATACTTCTGGTGTTGTGACAACCAGAGCCCTATCTGCACCAGCAATAGCATTTTTAAAGCCTTGCTCAATTCCTGCAGGGCAATCAATTATAACATAATCAAATTCAAGTTTTAAATCTTCACATATTTTTCTCATTTGATCTTCATTTATTGCATTTTTATCCCTAGTTTGTGCTGCAGGAAGTAAAAATAAACCTTCATATCTTCTATCTTTTATTAAAGCTTGCTTTAACTTACAATTTTCTTCAACAACATCAACAATATCATAAACTATTCTATTTTCTAGTCCCATTACAACATCAAGATTTCTAAGACCAATATCAGTATCAACTAAGGCAACTTTTTTACCCATCATTGTTAATGCTGTTCCAAGATTAGCTGCACTAGTAGTTTTCCCTACACCACCTTTTCCTGAAGTTATAACAATTACTTCTCCCATAACTTTCCTCCAATCTGTGGCCAATTTGCATATTATTTACCATAATTTTTAACTTTTGTAAAAACTTGCAAATGCCCACTTCCGTACGTATATATATTACATAAGATATACCAAAAAGTCAAGTGAATTTTTGGCAATAACATAGATTTAACACTTTCATATTTTTTAATATTTTAATTCATAAATATTCTTTCGATGGTTTTACATAATATTTACTATGTCTTCAAAATGTGTTATAATATACTTAACTGAACGTTCCTATTACAGCCATCTTGTTTGGTTGTAAATATTTTTCAGAAAGGGGGAGAGTTCAGTGACGAGACGCGAAAAGCGGTGGCTTATCATAGCTATTTGTACTGTGGTTATGTTAGCAATTGGAGGCTTTGCCGCCTTCATGATACTACAACACACCGACCAACCCAAGCTCGAAGAGTCCACAGATGGCTCCGATATCGAGCTTATCGACGAATTCGTCATTGGAATGTCCTCTGACGATAGCAACCTCGTGGTGCCAGAGTTCCTTGGAAATCCCTCTCAGGGAGCTTACGGTTCGAACATCTATGCCCAGAACCCCTGGGATTTAAAGGTGTTCGGTCCCAATCTTCTGATCGGCTCTGGCGACTACGACCTGAATGTCGGGGGAGTCGAGTTGTATGACTACAACTTGGCTGCAGAAAGGTTTTACTCCGTTGGGTTTCTTCCCGACGAGCAGGTAACAACTTTCAAAGAAATTGGTTCTGGGTTAATCATACCCGGAACTGACTCAACCGCCGGCAGTTGGGATTGGGGCAACTGGTACTACATTTCCAACAATGGGTCTCTGTCCTCTTTCGGTAATCTGCCGAAAGCAGCTCACTGCTTCGATGCAGTGGAATACGACAACGCCCTGTGGTTTGGACTGGGAGCGGTCGACGCTCCTTCGCAAATCGTGGTTTCTCGTGACGGTGGACAAACCTTCGAGTTTGTTCCGTTTAGAGACAATCATGGCGAACGTACCGACCCCTTCAGAGTCTACAACCTGTTCGAATCAGATGGAAACCTCTGGGCTCTCTGCGAAAACGACGTTTTGTACGTCTATCGCAAAGAATTAGGCATCTTTGACTACTCGTACAACACGATTAGTCTTCGGTGCCTGTATATGGGGCAAGTCGCCAACAATGGCGGTGTGCCCTTCTCCAACATCATCTCCTTCGCCGATAATCTCCTGATGATTAACGGCAAGGTGCTGGTGACTGGAGGAATGGAGGATTTCCGTTTGACAGAGTCATCTATTCTTCCCATGGCAGAAAACACGGAAGTGTTTGATGCTTTGGTGAAGGATGGTACACTCTACCTCCTTGCTGGAACGAAAACCTCGGAAGGATGGCGCGTCAGCGTCTATTCCACTGAGGATTTAGAGAGCTGGGAAGAAGTGCTCTACTTCAACTCCTCGAACTTTGCAAGAAGTTTCGAGCTCTATGAAGATTCTTTCTACTTTGGACTTGGCAGTTCTGTGGATGAAGCCAATGTTCATTGCGGCGAGATTTGGAGGTGTTCTCTCTAAAAGAAACTCGGATTTGACAACAAATCCGAGTTCTCTTTTTATATTTAATTTTATAATTTTTTATTCCATAAATACCTTGTATGCCTTGTAACTCATATATACATCAAATTTGCTTGTAACTTCATAAGGCGAATGCATTGATAAAACTGGTGTTCCGCAATCAATAACATCAAATCCTTTATTAGCCAAGATATATGCTATGGTTCCGCCACCACCTTCATCTACCTTTCCAAGCTCACTAATTTGAAATCTTACTTCATTATCATCAAATAATTTACGAAGTTCTGCAACATATTCTGCATTTGCATCGTTAGCACCTGATTTACCTCTTGCACCTGTATATTTATTAAGTCCAACACCCATACCAAAATAAGATGCATTTCTTCTTTCTGAGGCAGAAGCATAAATTGGGTCAAATGCACCATCAACATCTGCAGAAAGCATTTTAGAATGAGAAAAAGTTCTTCCAATAATATTTGGAGTTTTATCTTCTCCTGTTAAATAAAGTAATTCTCCAACAAATGTTTCAAAAGTTCTTGCTTCCATACCAGTATTTCCAACACTTCCAATTTCTTCTTTATCTACTAAAATACAAATTGCTGTTTTCTTTGGAAGTTCTGTTTCAAGAATAGCCATTAAACTTGTATATGCACAAACTTTATCATCTTGTCCATATCCTGCAACCATACTTCTATCAAAGCCTAAAGATTTTGCATTAAATGCTGGAACAATTTCTAATTCTGCACTTAAAAAATCTTTTTCGACTATTCCATATTTTTCATTTAATATTTTTAATACATTTAATTTAACTTTATCAGATACTTTTTCATCATTATATGGAATGCTTCCTAGTAAAACGTTTAAGTCTTCTCCTTCAATTCCATCAGCTAATTTTCTTTCCATTTGTTTTCTAGCCATATGTGGTAATAAGTCAGTAATTACAAAAGTTAAATCATCACTTTCATCACCAATTTTAACTTCTACAGTTGTACCATTTTTTAAGGCAACTACACCATGTATTGCAAGAGGAATTGTTACCCATTGATATTTTTTTATTCCGCCATAATAATGTGTTTTAAAATATGCAAAACCTGTATCTTCATATAAAGGATTAGGTTTCAAATCAAGTCTAGGAGAATCTATATGAGCTCCAACAACATTTAAACCTTTTTCTAAAGATTCAGTTCCTATTACAGCAAGCATTATATTTTTTCCTCTGTTTATTGTATAAACCTTATCTCCAGCTTTTAATTTTTTAAATTTTTCTAAAGGTTTAAATCCATTTTTTTCTGCTAACTCTTTTGCTGTTTTTACACACTCTCTTTCTGTTTTTGATGTGTTTAAAAAATCAATATATCCATCATTAAATTTTAAAATAACTTTTTTCTCTGCTTCGGAAGAACCCTCCCAACCATTTTTATCATTTACAAATAATTTTTCTTTTAATTTTTCTCCTGCACTTTTTGTTTCTGCCATAATGAAATAACCTCCTTAAACATACTTTTTTATATTAGTATATACATTAACAAATTTTTTATCAATTATGTTTTTCAACATATTTTATAATCTTATTTACTGCCCCCTCAATTCCAGTTTCACTCACATCTATAATTAAATCATAATTTTCAGGAGCATTCCATTTTGTATTAGTATAATAATCATAATACTTTTCTCTTTTTTGGTTTGCAAGTTCAATTAGTTTTATTGATTCTTCTTTAGATAAATTATATCTCTTTTTTATTCTTTCAATTTTATCTTCCATCTTTGCAGTAATAAAAATTTTAGTTGCATCATTTTTTAAAATATATGAAGCACATCTTCCAACAAAAACAACATTTCCTTTTTTTGCAATTTCTCTTATTGTATCAGATTGTATCATAAACATTTTATCGTTATTTACTTTTTGTTCAAATGAATCTGTATCTTCTTGTATATCATAAGAAAGTGGAGACACATTAAACCAAAAACTATCCATATTTTTTTCATTAACTTGCTCAAATAACTTTGTATCTATTCCATTTTCTTTTGCTGTTTTTATAATTTCTTCTTTATCATAAAATTTAAACTTCAATTTATTAGCTACTTTTTCTGCAATCTCTCTGCCACCACTTCCAAATTCACGTGCAATAGTAATAATAGGACCTGCTTTAATATTGTTATCTTCTGAAATATTATTATCTTTTGTTTTTTCCTCTTTTGGCTGTTCTTTTACTTCAACATTTTTCTTAAAAAATAACATTTTAACACCTCCAAGAAAAAGTAGCAATATAATAAAATTTTAGCTTTTACAAATCACATAAATTATTTATATTAAGATTATATTTTATATTTTAAAATACTTTTAAAAAGTTTTCAATAAAAAAGTGTAATGTTTTATACATTACACTTTCTTTTGTTTTTAATATATAATTTTTCCACTATTTTTGTATTCGTCAAAAAGTTTTATACATTCTTCTCTATCTATTTGTAATATGTCTAATACATTTTTATCACTACATTTATCATTTATAAAACGATAAATAAAATCATCTCTAAATCCAATTTTTTCTGCATCTTCAGGTAAGCAACCAAAATATACTTTTTTAATATTTGCCCAGATAATTGCAGATAAACACATTGGACAAGGATATCCTGTTGCATATAAAATATATCCATTCAAATCATTTGTATTTAACTTTTTACATGCTTCTCTAATTGCATTTACTTCTGCATGTGCTGTTGGATCATTGTCTTTTAAAACAGAATTAGATGTTACAACAATAATTTCGCTATTTTGATTTATAATTGCAGAACCAAAAGGACCTCCATAATTTTTATTCATTGTTTCTCTTGCTTTATCAATAGCAAGTTTCATAATTTCGTTCATAAATAAACTCCTCACTTTCTATCAACAAAAATATTATATTTATAGAAATAATATGTGTCAATATTGTTATTTACTCAAAAACTAATTATTGAGTCAAAATAAAGAGAACGAATTTTCGTAAATTTGTTGCATATTATTTCATTTAGTGATAAAATATCATTTGTCCTCGAAAACCATATTTTCAAGTCTTAGGACAGAAAGTGAGGGGATATTTATGAGAAGAAGTTTCATTCTTCTCGCATTATTATTAATCTTACTTATCTTTATTATTATATACTTAATATTAAGATTATTTCGATAATGCAAAAGAGCTAGTGAGCACAACACTAGCTCTTTTTTGTCCTCGATTATGAAAAGAACTCTATTCTTCTTAATATATTAAGAGTATTATTGCTAACCTCTTTCTATATTCTATTTATTATTCTAGCATAATTATTTGTTTTTTGCAATATCTGAAATAAAATTTTTTAAATTTATTTATTTGTCATTTTCTCTAATGCAAGTAATCTTTCCCATCTTTCATCAACTTCTTTTTGAAGTTCCTCAATCATCCACTCATTTCCTTCTTTGAACAAATGTTTAAAGCGTTTTTGTGGTTTTAAGAAATCCTCAACTGGAAGTTTATTTTTAGGTTTATAATTTACAACATATCTACCATCTATAATTTCATATAATGGCCAATAACAAGTTTCAACTGCAAGTTTATTTATTTGCATTAAATCTTCTGTATTATATCCCCAACCTCTTGGACATGGTGCAAGTACATTCATAAAACAAGGTCCTTCTGTATATATTGCTTTTTCAGCTTTCGTAGTAATATCGCTAAAATTACCAACAGCAGCTGTTTGAGCTATATAAGGTAAATGATGTCCAGCCATAACTTCTGTTAAATCTTTTCTTTTTTGTTGTTTACCTGGAACAACTTTTCCTGCTGGAGAAGTTGTTGTATCAGCAAATCTAGGCGTTGCAGAAGATCTTTGAATTCCAGTATTCATATATGCACCATTATCATAACATACATATACCATATCATGCCATCTTTCCATTGCACCTGAAAGTGATTGAATACCTATATCATAAGTACCACCGTCACCACCAAAAGTTATAAATTTAGTATGTTTATCCTCTGGAATTTTTCCTTTCTTTTTCATTGCTTTATATGCTGCTTCTACTCCAGACATTGTTGCACCTGCATTTTCAAATGCATTATGTATAAACGAATCTCTCCATGCTGTATAAGGATACATGAAACTTGAAACTTCTAGACATCCTGTTGCTGCACCAATAACTGCATGATCTTCTTCTTTTAATGCACGAAGAACTGCATTAACAACAACTGGTGCTCCACATCCAGCACACATTCTATGGCCAGATGTCATTCTATTTTGTTTTTGAATTGCTTCTTTTAAATTATATGCCATTTTCTTTTTCTTCCTTTCTAAAAAAATTTTTAATTAGCATATGCATATTCACCTATGAACAATACTTCTCCAGATACTTCATCTATAATAAAATATATGAATGGTCTATCTGCTTTGAAGTCTTTTATTACTTCATCTTGTGGAGGTAAAGCAGCATTATCAAACATTTGAACAACAGTTGCAGCTGCTGCTTCTGTTCCATTTTCATTTATTTCAATAAATGTTTTTTGAATAACTTCACCAATAAAAACATTTCTTTCTTCTTCAACACCTGTAAACATTTTGTTTTTAAATTCGGCTAATTCTGGGTTAAATGCTTTATTAATGTTCATTTTTCTTAACATATCTATAAAAGACAAATTATATTCTGTTTTAAAGGTTGGAATAGCTAATCTAACTTTTACATTTTGCATATTTTTTAATGCATTACTAATATCCATTTTATCTTCATTTGTTGGAAGTACAAAATACATTGCTGTTTTTCTACCAACATATGGAAGCTTAACCATCTTCATATTCTCATCTTCATAATAATCATATTTTGCCGTTTCATGCATAAAATCTATATCAGATTTTTTATTATCTCTTGATGTAAAAGTTTCTTTATATGTTGATGCCTTATCAAATTTTAAAGCCCAATCACCTTTAAAATAAAGTGTATTTACAAGTGCTGCCAAAAATTCAGCAGGTTTCTTTTCATCAAGAACTTTATCAATTTTATTATTTGTTTTTTCAGAAATCCATTTGTTTATTTCTTTTGCAATATTGTTTCTACTTTCTTCTTCTGCAACTCCATAATAAAAGTCTTGAACTATTTTTTTATATTCATCATTAAATTCAACATTTTTACCAGCTCTATCTCTATTAAGCCAAATTGAATTTGCTGTATTCAAAGTTACATCTTTTTCATCATCATATCTTTCAATTATATTTTTTGCATCTGCATTAAATTTATCTAAATCTTGAATATTAAAAGCATTTAAGATCTCATCTTTTGTTTCTCCCTCTGCACCATTAGCAGCAAGCATCATTGCCATCTTTAAACTAAAAGGTGAAACCATATAATTTTCATCATCTGTCATATATTTTAATAACTCAAAATCATTTTCTATTACTTCTCCTGATACATTAGTAGATATATTACTATCCCCACTTTCAACTGGATTTACTGGTGTATATGGTGTATCACAACCAATAAGTCCACCAAAAACAAAAATAGATAAAAACAAAAATAAACTTTTCATTTTGCCTCCCTTCGACTTCTACCCTTTAAGTCCAAGATATCTATAAGGTGTTCCCATATCTCCAGTATCAATAATATATCTTAAATCATTATAAACTTTTTCTATATCAGTACTTCTAACATCACGTCCACCTATTCCATAAATATAATTTACAACTTTAGGTGATGTAATATTGCTTGTATACATTGCTGATGTAACATCAGTATATAATGGTCCACCAGCACCATTTAAACTATCAGCTTTATCAAGCACAGCAATTGCTTTACAATTCTTCAACGCATTTGCAATTTCATAAACAGGGAAAGGTCTATAAACTCTTGGTTTTACTAATCCAACCTTCATTCCTTTTTCTCTTAATCTATCAATTGTATATTTTGCTGTACCTGCTGTTGAATTCAAAACAACAATTGCCATTTCAGCATCTTCCATTTTATATTCTTCAAAAAGACCATATTTTCTACCAGTCATTTCTTCAAATTCTTTTGATACTTCTAGAATAACATCTTTTGCTTTTTTCATTGCATATCCTTGTTGAAATTTATGTTCAAATAAATATGGTTGAACATCTAAAGGTCCCATTGCAATAGGTTCATCTCTATTTAATAGAAAATGTTCTGGATGATAATCACCAACAAAAGCTTTTACTGATTCATCATCAATAAGTTCAATATTTTCAATAGAATGTGAAGTAATAAATCCGTCATAACATACCATTAAAGGTAAATGAACATCAACATGTTCCGCTATTCTATTAGCCATTATCATATTATCATAAGCTTCTTGATTTGTTTCTGAATAAAGTTGAATCCATCCAGAATCTCTTACTCCCATTGAATCAGAATGATCATTATGTATGTTTAATGGTCCAGAAACTGCTCTATTTACACATGCCATTACAATAGGTAATCTTAAGCTAGATGCTATATAAATAATTTCCCACATAAGTGAAAGCCCATTTGCAGAAGTTGCCGTCATAACTCTTCCACCTGCACTTGATGCTCCAACACAAGCACTCATTGCGCTATGTTCACTTTCAACTGGTACGAATTCTGTATCAACAGTTCCATTATTAACAAAAGTTGAAAAATATTGAGGAATTTCTGTTGAAGGTGTTATAGGAAATGCTGCAACAACATCAGGATTTATTTGACGCATTGCATTAGCTACAGCTTCATTACCACTTAATCTTTCTCTTATACTTTTGCATTTATTCATCTATTTTATCCTCCTTATTCCATACTAATTGCATTAAAAGGACAAGCCTTTGCACAAACTCCACAACCTTTACAATAATCATAATTAAAGTCAGTCCTATTTCCACCTTCAATAACTGGAATAGCACTATCTGGACATGTTGGCACACAAAGTCCACATTGCTTACATTTTTCTTGAAGCCATATAGGCTTTCTTGAACGCCAATCTCCTGTTGTAAATTCTAAAGAATTTGCTGCATCATAAATAGTTCCACCAGGAGTCATTTCTTGCCATGTACTATTTGCATTGATTTTACATTTTTTCTCTGCCATTTTTTATCCTCCTTTACAAACCTTTTACTTCATTTAAAGCTCTTTTTAAAGCTTCCATATTACCATCAATAACTTCTGGTTTTTTGGCAAATTTATGTTTAAAAGAATCAACCATATCATTTAAAAAGTCTTGCTCATTCATTATTCCACTAACTTTTATAATTGCTGCAAGCATTGGTGTATTTGGAAAATATGCACCTAAAGTTTCAATAGAAATTGTTTTTGCATCAATTGTACAAACTTTTCCATTATATCCTTTTAATAAACCTCTAACTTCATCAGGTTCTTTTTTTGTATTTATAACTATTGCTCCATTTTCTTTTAGTCCTGCTGTAACATCTACACTTTCAAGCAAACTTTCATCAACAACAACCACATAATCTGGTTCATAAATGTTACTATGAATTGTAATTGGTTCATCACTAATTCTGTTATATGCTGTAATTGGTGCTCCCATTCTTTCTGGTCCATATTCAGGAAAACCTTGAATATATTTTCCAGTGTTAAATGCTGCATCTGCAAGTAAGAGAGATGCTGTTTTTGCACCTTGTCCACCTCTTCCATGCCATCTAATTTCTACCAAATTACTCATTAATTTATCATTCCTTTCTAGGCACAAATTAGTTTAAAAAAATTAAAAATTTTTCAAACTTTTCCTCCTTTGTTAAACATCAATAATAGTATATCGCTACAAAAAATAGATGTCAACAAGCTTGACATCATTTACGGATAAAGCGTTTACAAGATTTTATCAAATCTTTTTTTATCTAATATTTTTTGACAAAAAAAGAACCCTTCTTGTTAAACTTTTTTGTCTAACAAGAAGGGGTTACTTCATTGTAACTGAATGTTTTTTTATTTAAATATTTTTTTATACCATGGTGTTTTTTCTTGAAATTCTGTTTGCTTTCCTGTTTCAAGTGAATTTTCTCTTCTTTTTTTAGCCCCTTCGAATACTTCTTCTGGAGAATAGTTGTCAAATAAATCATTTTTTACTTTTCTAGCATCTGCTTTTACTTCACTAGGAATTTCATCTAATTCTTCTTCCTTACTCCAATAGTAACAATATAGCATACCTAAAATTTGTTTGGTCTCTGGAAGTAATGGTTGTTCATATAAAGAAATTTCTGGATTTATATTTGGTAAATATCTGTCAACAGCAATTTCTTTAAAAAACATTCTAAGTCCGAAGTGGTATTTTATTTACTTCAACATCATCAGTATATCTTAATATTTGATTAATTTCAGTTGCAGCAAGTCTAAGTTCCTTCGTAATCATACTTATTCCTCCTTTTATCTATCTTGTTCTTCTGGTTTTTTTGATTCTTTATCTTTGCCTTTAGTTTCGATATCCATTGCAATTGACGTTCTTCTAATTGCGGCACCAGCAATATCTCCATCAGTTATCTCTGGTAATGCTGATTTACCTATTTCTTTAAATTCTTTCATTCCTTCACTTATTGAGCCAGCCACACCACTAAAAGATCTGCCCATCTTACTTGTAATTGCTTTACAAGTATCCAAAAGATCTTTCAACATACTAATCCCCTCCAATCAATACTTCTATTTAAATTATACCACATTTTTACATTTATATCCACTATTTTATGTATATTTCTTTACTATTCCAGCTTTTTATGATAAAATAACTCTACTAATAAATTTTGAAAGGAAGGCTTTTTATGGCACAAGATAATCGGCAAAGCACATCTCAAGGTCATACCGTCAAAGCCCCTATAAATCTTCAGCCTAGTGCTGATTTGCCTATAACTTGTTCTTGCTGTTTAATTTCAATCCTTGCAATAGTTGGAGTCATTATTTTAATTGTGTCATTATTTTGAAGGAGGTATTTAACTTGAAAAAAATATTGATTTTTTTTATAAGACTATATCAAAAGATACCTGGTCCTTGGCATAATTGTTGTAGATATACTCCTACATGTTCTCAATATGCTATAAAAGCAATTGAAATTCATGGTGCTTTGAAGGGAAGTCTTCTTGCAGCTTGGAGAATTCTAAGATGTAATCCATTTTCTAAAGGAGGATATGATCCTGTTCCTCCTAAAAAACAACAAATAAAGAACCCCGTCTAAAAACGGGGTTTAATTTTTTATGAACATTTTGGACAATCTACCCATCCAGTACCTCTGCACTCTTTACAATCTACCTTTCCTGTTCCACCACACTCATCACATTCTATTTTTTGACCTTCTTCATCATATCCTAAATATCCATCACCTTTACAGTTATCGCATCTTACTTCTCCATATCTACATTCACTACAACGAACTTCGCATCTTCCATTACATTCATCACAAATAACTTCACCTGTACCTCTACAATTTTTGCAATCTACTTTACCTGTTCCATCGCAATAAATGCATTCTCTTGTTTCATCGCCATCATCAACTACTCCTTTGCCATTGCAGTAATCACATTCAACTTTTCCTCTTCCATCGCATTCATCACATTCAATATATCCTCTTCTCATTTCATCTATTCTCCTTTTTAATCTTTAAAAACCGTTCCACTATAATATACTTTATAATCATTAGTGAAACCTTTAGCATAAAAAACACTTCCATTTTTGTCATACACATATACATCATCTTTATCAAATGTAACAGTATCACCTGTAACTTCAGCATATCCTCTTGATTTTGTTTTAAAATCTAATTTATTTATATCTATTACATATCCTATTACTTGACCAGATTCATTTGGAAATGAAATAAAATCTGATGGAGCATTTTGTATTGTAACTCTTTTAAAGCCATCATTTTCATCTCCATTAACCAAACTTCTAGCTCTATATGTTGCCAAGCTTACTTTTAAATCATCTATTTCTGATGTAAAATCTGTCAATTGGGCAGATGTTTGTGTGTTAATTCCTGAAAAATAAACAATTGAAGCCAAAATAATTATTATAACAATAGTTATAACCAAACTTAAAAGAGAAATTCCTTTATTTCTTCCTTTCATTATACCCTCCCTATTGCATTATTATATATATAATTAAATCATAAAAACTCTAATTAGTCTATAAAAAAAGATAAAAAAAATAGATATAAAAAATTATATCTATTTTTATTTTATTATTCACCTAATACTTCTCCAGAAAGGTCTCCTGAAACTTCACCTGAAAAATCTCCAGATACTTCTTCTTCACCTGAAAGATCTTCAAATAAGTTGTTGTCTTCAGAAAGATCTTCATCATAATCATTTATTTCACCACTGTTTTCAACATCAATGTCATTATTATCATTAACGTTTGGTTGTTCACCACATCCAACAAGTGCGAAACAAAGAATTAAAGCAAGCATTAACAATAAAGCTTTTTTCACGATTTCTCCCTCCTCTCTCATTGCATACTACATAACTATATCATATAAAATTTGTAAAATCTAGTATTTTATGAAAATTTTTCCAAATTTTTTTATTTTTTTCTTTATTTTTATTTTTGGGCAAGTAAAACAATTAAATTTTACCTATTTTCAAGTATATATGTTGCCATTAAATCAGCCATATGAGTATAAACAGCAAGAGGATACTTTTCATATGCTTTTGAGATATAACCATAATTTTCCTTTGGCTCATATCCACCCATATGCCATCTAATAGCATATAATTCTTCTTTCGTAAGTTTTATAAATTCTGAGATTAACATAATTGATTTTTCTCCATGACCCAATGGCATTATATCATCTGAAATGTAATATGGCTCTTTTATCCATTGCCCCGTTTCATCTTTTTTATTTCGATAATCCACTTTATATGTATTTATTTTACAAATATCATGAAGCAATCCTACAATTCTTATCGTACTTTCATCCCATTTTCCATTTGTAAGTTCTTTTAAGGCTTCATATACATTTAAGCTATGTTTAAGTAATCCACCCTCAAAATTATTATGATATTTTGTGCTTGCTGGAGCTTTATAAAAATCAGTTTTTTCTAAAAACTCTAATAAATTTTCTATTCCATCACGTCCGAGTTTCTTTTAATAGTTGTATAAATCTTTCTTTCATTTAGTTTTCCTCCTTTTATAAAAATATTTTATCATTCTTTAAAAAAAATACACCTTAAATAAAAAATATTTAAAGTATATTTATTGTATCTTTCTTTATTGATAATAATTGTCGAAAAAACATTCCATCTATTTCTGTTTTTAGTATAATATTAGAATCTGTTTTCAATATTTCTTTTACTTTCCAAAGTCCAATACCATGATTTTTCTTTTCTGATTTTGTAGAATAATTCTTTTCAAAAATTTTATTAACTTCTACATTTTCATTATTATATGTATTTTCAATTAAACAATTAACGTTATTATCTTCTTCAAAAAACTTAATATTTATCATCTTTCTGTTGCAACCTTCAGCAGCCTCAATAGCATTATCTAAAAGAATTCCAACAATTCGACTATATTCATACATATTAACTTTTATCTCTTTTAAATTTGCAAATGAACTAATATTTATTTGTATATTCTTTTCTTTGGCTTCATAATATTTCTTAAATATCAAGCTATATAGAGCTGGTTCATCTATTTCATTTAAATTTATTAAGTTAAGATTTCTAATTTTTTGAAAATCAATTGCCAAATTTTTATAATATTTTTTCAAGCCATCCACGTCATTAAGAGAAATATATCCACCTATAACTTGAACAATATTATTAAAATCATGCTTAAATCCACGCACATCATCATATAATACCGAAACAGTTTTATTGCAAGACTCAAGATAGTCCACTCTTTGAGTTGACACCAATAATTTATCTTTTAAAGTTAATAGTTTTATAATAATTAAATACGCAATAACGCAAAATATTAAAAAAGCAAATACTAAGTATAATTCAATATTTTTTAAAAAATATAATTTAAGAGCTTGCAATATCATTTATACACCATCCATTTGAAAATCAAAATACTTTTTTATTTTAGCACAACAAATGCGAATTGTTTAAATAAATTTTTTAAGTTTCTTATATGTTTTAAAAAACACCAGCAACATCAATGCTTTTGTAAGTGATTTATTTCGCGTCAGTACCTTTTTATAACTTCTTAATATTAAAAAGACACATCCAAATTTTTTATTTGATATTTGGATGTGCATTTTAAATTTGCAATTTTTTATTCATTTCTAAGTGCATCTATAGGATTTAGTCTTGCAGCTTTATAAGCTGGGAAAATACCAAAAACTATTCCTATTATTAAAGAAATTGTGAAAGAAGCAATTATCCATGGCAAAGAATATACTGGAGTAATCATATCAATAGCACCAATAACAAATTTAATTATTGCCATTCCAAAAAGTATTCCGATTACACCACCGATACCAGTTAACATTAAAGCTTCTATTAAGAATTGTATTAAAATATCTCCTTTTTTAGCTCCAATTGCTTTTCTTATTCCTATTTCTCTTGTTCTCTCTGAAACAGAAACAAGCATAATATTCATAATTCCAATTCCACCAACTACCAAAGATATTGTTGCAATGCTACCTAATATAATCATCATTATACTACTAATATCTCCGAAGAATTCCTAAAATAGATTCTTGTGTAAAGCAAATATATTTATCATCTTCTTTAAAAATATTAAACAAAAAATCTTTTATTTGTCTCATTGCTAAATCAACAGTATCACTACTACTAGCACTTGCCATAAACATTGTAACATTTTTTATTTTTAATGTTCTTTGTGCAACGTTTACTGGAATTAAAACCATATCATCATCTGTGCCATCTGCGCCATTCATTTTTTCTTCTAAGTAACCTATAACTGTAAAGTTTGTTCCATTAACTTTTATTTCTTCTCCTATAACATTTGAATTCTCAAAAAGTTTATTTACCACAGCACTACCAATTACAGCAACTTTCATATTGTTATCTAAATCACTTTCTGATATAAACCTACCTTTTTGCATTTTTACATCACCCATGTTTATATAACTACTATTTGTTCCTACAATTGTTGTGCTTTTACTATCATTTTTAGATTTAACAGTTCCACTTGTCATTATATAAGGAGAAATAGATGAAATATATTCTGTACTTTCTACTAAATCATTCAAATCTTCAGTAGAAATACTTTTAGTTTGAGATCTATCAATAATCATTGCAGTAACCACATTAGTGCCCATTCCCTCTACCATATCAGTTACTGATTGCATACATCCTTGTGCGAATCCAACAGCTGCTATAACGGCTGCAACACCTATTATTACTCCAAGCATTGTAAGCGCAGAACGTACTTTATTATTTAAAATACTTTTAATTGCCATTTTATAAGCAAGCCAAAACTTCATAATCTTTACTCCTCATAAATTTTATTACACATGTGGGGTTTCCTCTTCATATAATTTTCCATCTTGTATTCTAACAATACGTTTAGCTTGTGCGGCAACATTTGAATCATGTGTAATTAAAATAATTGTATTCCCATTTTCATTTAAACTTTTAAAAATTTCCATTACTTCTTTACCAGATTTTGAATCTAAATTACCTGTTGGTTCATCTCCCAAAATAATTGGTGGATTCGTTATTAGTGCACGTGCTATTGCAACTCTTTGTTGTTGTCCTCCTGAAAGTTCTGTTGGCTTGTGATCAACTCTTCCTTCCAATCCAACTTTTGCTAAAGCTTCTTTGGCTCTTCTATGTCTTTCTTTGCTACTAACATTAGAATAAATAAGAGGTAATTCAACATTTTCTAACGCTGTTAATTTGGGTAATAAATTAAATCCTTGAAAAACAAAACCTATTTTACTATTTCTAATCTCTGCAAGTTCATCATCTTTTTTTTGGCTAATATCCGTACCATCTAAAAAATATTTACCTTTTGTTGGTACATCTAAACAACCTAACATATTCATTAGCGTTGATTTTCCTGAACCCGATGGTCCTATAATTGACACAAACTCATGTTGTGCAATATGAAGAGATACATCATTTAAAGCATAAACTTTATTTTCTCCCATCTCATAAATTTTATAAATATGTTCTAGTCTTATCATTATTTTCCTCCTTTAAAATAGGCCATTACTTATCTCTGGAATAATGACTCTATCCCCTTCATTTACTCCCCCTTTAATTTCAACATATGAAATATTTCTATCTCCTAACTCAACACTTCTTCTTTCAATAATACCATCATCTAATAATACATCAACATAAGTATCTCCATTTTCCCTGACTATTGCATCAATTGGAATTACTAGAACATCTTTTTTACTGCTAGTAGTTATTTTTGCACTAGCATTCATAGAAATTCTAATTCGTTCATCTCCTGACATTTGTATTGTTACATAGTATTCTGTAACACCTGCAACAGTTGTACCTTCTAACGGCATTTTTACAATCTTACCAGGAATAGGATTTTTTTCTGTTTCTTCTAAAGCATCAATTGAAACTTTAACTTCTTGATCATAATTTAATTTTGCAATATCTAACTCATCTATTGGAATATCAAATTCAAAAACATCTTTATTAGAAATTGTACTTATCACAGTACCAGCAGCAACCATATCTCCTACTTTTAAAGACTGTACTGTTATAGTTCCGCTAATTGGAGTTTTAATTGTATAATTATCCAATTGATCATTAACAGAATTCATTTGTGATTTTAAATTTTTTAAAGTTAATTCTGCATTTTCTAAATTTGTTTTTAAATCTTCGTTACTTAAAACTGCAATTATATCACCAGCATTAACATACTTTCCATCATAAACATTTACAGATTCAACAGTTCCCATAGATTTTGCTCTAACAACATTAGAACTTACAGCTACAAAAGTACCATTTTCACTACTAGTTTGTCTCGTTCCATTAACTAAAGCTTCTGCTCTTGCTGAAAAACCTGCTAACGAATATCCAGAAGTAGTGACTTTAATAGTTACATCCACAACTTGCCCACCATTATTTCCAAGTTCTCTCATTTGACTAACTTTTGTGACAGTTCCTTCTAAATTTGTAAAACTCTGATTTAAATATACTGTAGCAACTGAGCCTACTTGAACCATATTAGCCGATGAATAGATAAAAGGTAATGTAATTTCAAAAACACCATTTTCTGTAATATCACAAATTTGCATAGTGTTTGTTACATAAGAACCTTCGCTGATTGTTAATCCACTAACATATCCAGACGCATTAGCTTTAATTACTAAATCATCAATTTGTTTTTTTATATTGTTATATGAAAGTGTTGCTTGCTCTATTGCAATTCTTTGTGAATCTACAGTTGACGAAAAAGAACTAGAATCTAACTTTGCAATAACTTCTCCTTCATTAACAAAATCTCCTTCTTCATGAAGCACTTCTTTGATTTCAGAAGAAACTTTAGCATAAATCTTTCTAGATTCGCCAGGTTTAATTGCTCCACTTCCTTCTACATATGATTCTATATCTTCTTTAGAAACAACAGCTGTACGGTGAGTTGTTCCTTGATCTTTTTTAAAATAAAAAATTGTTGCAATCAAAATAATAACTACAACTATAATAATAAATTTAAACCAACCACTTTTAAAAAATTTCATTGTCTTTCTTCCTTTCATGTTTACAATCATATAAAATTATACCATATCTATTATGAAAATACAAAGATATAATTTTGACAATATTGTGAAAAAAGTGCCACTTTATTAAACAGCAACAATCAAAGCGTCTTCTTCTCGGCGGTTCAAGCAAAATATTACTTTTTTGAGTGCCCGAGAAAAAGTCATATTTTGCAAAAAGTGCTAACAACTTAAACAGCAACAATCAAAAAGGAACTTCAAATTTGAAGTCCCTTTACATTTATTCTTCTTCAATTGTATATTGAGCCTCTCTCTTTTTAGCCATTTCATCACTTTCTAAATATTCATCATAAGTCATACGTTTATCTATAATACCATTTGGAGTAATTTCTATTATTCTATTTGCAACAGTTTGAACTAATTGATGATCATGAGAAGTAAATAATATTACTCCTTTAAAAGCATTTAATCCATTATTTAATGCAGTTATAGACTCCAAATCCAAATGGTTTGTTGGCTCATCTAAAATTAAAACATTTGCTCCTGAAAGCATCATCTTGGCAAGAATGCATCTTACTCTTTCTCCTCCAGATAAAACATTTACTTTCTTTAAAGCCTCTTCTCCTGAAAATAACATTCTTCCAAGAAAGCCTCTAACAAAAGTTTCTTCTTTTACTTTTGAGTATTGCATTAACCAATCAACTATAGAAATATCTTGTGCAAATTCACTAGAATTATCTTTTGGAAAATAAGCTACAGAAGTAGTTATTCCAAATTTATAATCTCCACTTTCTGGTGATTCATTATCAGTAATAATTTCAAAAAGTGCTGTCTTTGCTGCTCCCATTGGTCCTACAAATGCAATCTTATCTCCTTGTTGAACATTTATTGAAACATTATTTAACATTTTCTTACCATCAGGTGCATTTTTTGTTATACCTTCAATAAATAATATTTCCTTTCCTGGTTCTCTATCCATTTCAAAATGAATATATGGATATTTTCTATTAGATGGTTTAATTTCATCTAATTCAATTTTTTCTAACAATTTTTTTCTAGATGTTGCTTGTCTGGATTTTGAAGCATTTGCACTAAATCTTCTAATAAATTCTTGTAATTCTTTTATCTTATCTTCTTTCTTTTTATTAGCATCTTTCATTTGCTTTAAAGCAAGTTGACTTGATTCATACCAGAAGTCATAGTTTCCTGTATATACTTGTATTTTTCCAAAATCAATATCTGCTATATGAGTACAAACTGTATTTAAAAAATATCTATCGTGCGATACAACAATAACTGTATTTTCAAAATTTATTAAGAATTCTTCTAACCACTCAATAGCTTCTATATCTAAATAGTTTGTAGGCTCATCTAGTAAAAGAACATCTGGATTACCAAAAAGAGCTTGTGCAAGTAAAACTTTTACTTTCTGTGCTTCTGTTAGTTCTTTCATATATTTATTATGAAATTCTGTTTCTAATCCTAAGCCATTTAAAAGTTGAGCTGCATCACTCTCAGCATTCCATCCATCCATTTCAGCAAACTTTGCTTCTAGTTCTCCCGCTTTAATTCCATCTTCTTCTGAAAAATCTGGTTTTGCATAAAGAGCATCCTTTTCTTTCATTATATCAAATAACTCTTTATTTCCCATAACAACTGTTTGTAATACAATTTCTTCTTCGAAAGCATGATGGTCTTGTCTTAAAACAGAAAGCCTTTCACCAGGATTCATTGTTACATCACCATTTGATGGCTCTATTTCTCCAGACAATATTTTTAAAAAAGTAGTTTTACCAGCACCATTTGCTCCAATCAATCCATAACAATTTCCTGGAGAAAATTTAATATTTACATTTTCAAAAAGTGTTCTTTTTCCAAATCTTAAAGTTACTCCATTTGCACTAATCATTTTACTTCTCCTTAAATACGATAATAACAAAAATTCTTTATTTCAATAATAAAGTCGCTTATTATTTTACCAGAATATTTCTGTTTTGTATAGTAATTATTTTTAAAAAATTTCCACACTAATTCTTTGTCGTCCTTTTCGTGTTTCTCCAATAATATCAATTATTTTTATTCTTCCATAACCTCTAACCGAAATTAAATCACCTTTTTTTATTGATTTTGAATTGTTTATACAAGGTAAATAGTTAATCATGACTTTTTCTAATGAAATTATTGTATTACTTTTTTCTCTTGAGACACCGTAAACAGTGCTTATAATTGCATCTATTCTTAAAGATGCTACTGTAATATTTTTTATAGTACTATTTAATTTGATTTCTTCTATATTAGAAAAATTTATTTCTTTTATTGTTATTTTTTCTCTTCCTACAGCCTTCATATTATTCAATATATACTCTTTCATTTCTTTTATAACAATTATATCAGCTGTTTGACCACTAATAATTATATCTCCAATTACTTCTCTTTTAATTCCTAATCCTAACAAACTTCCTAAAACTTCTCTATGTGTTAATTCTTTATTTCTAGAACAAATTCTTATTAAACTGCAAAATTCTTCTATACTTGCATTTTCTTCTCCTATTACAATTATTTTTCTTTCAGCTTGTTCATATCCACCACAAAAACTAAAAGGAATATTTTTTAATATATATGTTGCTTCGATTTGTTCTGTTGGTGTTAAGAAAAAACTTGATGTAGGCTTTCCTGTTTTTATATAAATTTTTATTTTATCTTTTATTTTTGCAATACTATAATCCATATATCCTCCAAATCGAAATATTTAAAATAGTCGCCCTTAAAGAGCGACTATTTGTATATACTAAATATTTTTAAGGACGAAATAATCCATCTTCATCTAAAGTAAATGGCATTTCAAATTGTAATGCTCCATATGTTGCAGGTGCTATTTCTGCAGGGTCAAAATAAATAATAAGCTTTTCATCTTTTATATAAAATTTTTGCTTATCTGCTAAATCTTTTAATCCCTCTCCATTCATTAAAACATAATTTTCTTTATCTGCTTGTGTTTTTATTTCTCCTAGTATTTCTTTCTCATAATCTACATTTGCAGGAAATATATCGGCTAAATAAATAATTCTTTCTTTTCTAACATCAATATTATATGTATCTTTCCAAGTATTTGATCTAATGCCACCAGTTTGATAATCGTTAGATACAACTAGACTTAAATAATCTCCATGTGCATATTTATCATAATTTACGGTATATGTATATAATGATGTTATTGGTGTTTCACTATCAATAATTGTAGCAATTTCATTTCTATAAGAATTGATAACTTTTGTTATTTGATCATTTATGCTTCTTTGAAAGTTATTGTTTTTAAAAGATTGAAGTGATGGATATTTTATTTCAATAATTCTATTGTTTTGACTTGAGCTTTCACTAATTTCAATAGGCTTAACAACAGTCTTACTTGCTAATCCAGTATCTTTTTCTATAACATCTCCACTTGATTGCTCAACTGGCTCTGCATTTAATGTTTTCCATAAAAAGAAGCCGCCAACTCCTAATAAAGCTATAATTATTAAAACTAAAAAAATTATACCAACTTTCTTCATATAATACATCCTCCATGCTTTATTCTTATTCAATTATATCATTATTTTTATTATTATCAACATAATTTTTTAAAGAAATCACAAATCTTTTGTAGGTTTGTCAAACATATGTCACACTCTTCTAGAGTAATCTATATTTGAAATACCTTTTGTGATAACTAGGCT
>CANQBB010000020.1 GCA_947588905.1 uncultured Clostridia bacterium | reverse complement strand
CCTCTAAAATAATTGCTAATAAACAATGTAGCAACAGTTGTTACATTATTAAATACTCTAACAAAATCTCCATATAAAGATTTTTTTGTTCTTTCAAATAGTTCTTTATCTAATTCAAAGTCTTTAATTCTATTTTTTACTCTTTCAATAACTTCTCTATAATTATTTGATTGTCCATCAATGCTACTATATGCATAATCTTCTTCAAAAGAGTATCCTAGTCCTAATGGTCTAAATAGTAATCCTTCTTTATATAAATTTTCATAAAATTCTGTACTTCTGCCAAACATCATATTAAGTAGTATTGTTATTACAACATCTCTATTAGCTAATTCCATGCTATTTTCTCCAAAACCTGCTTCTAATTTTCCTTTTATAAAATTATCTTTAAATCCAATAGCAAACATAGGCATACTTACATCCATATGCTTTATTTTTTCTTTTTCATGTACCTCTGGAGAATTTTCATCATAATATCTTTCGATTTTTGAATTTAATTTTTTGTCTTTAACATCAGATTTTATTATTTCAAGTACTTCATCTTTAGATACATCACCAACTACACATATAACCATATTTGATGGATCATAAAAAGTATTATAGCATTTATATAATATTTCAGGTGTAATATGTGATATAGATTCAATTGTTCCGGCAATATCTTTTGTGATAGCATGTTTATCGTACATGCATCCTAATAAATCAAAAAATACTTGCCAATCTGGATCATCATCATACATTTGTATTTCTTGTCCTATTATTCCCTTTTCCTTTTCAACATTTTCTTCAGTTAAATAAGGATTTTGTACAAAATATAAAAGTGCCTTAAATACTTCATTGAAATTTTCTGTACATTCAAATAAATATGCTGTATGGTTAAACGAAGTATATGCATTTGGATTTGCTCCCATTTTTGTTAATCTATCTAATGCATTTACTCCATCTTCTTGTTCGAATAATTTATGTTCTAAGAAATGCGCCACACCATCAGGAACTTCTACTATTTCATTATCATCTGATGTTTTAAATTTATAATTTATAGACCCAAAATGTGTAGCAAAAACTGCATATTTTTTTACACAATCTTTTTTAGGAATTATAATAACATCAAGTCCATTTTCTAAAGAATATTTATATAATTTTTCATTTAAAAATGTTTTTTCCACAAAATAAACCTCCTTTTTTCTGCTTATATTTTTCAAGCAATTGTCCTATTTTCCACTAAGAAAATATTTTGTGTTTAGTTTCACTTTATTAGCAACATACAAAATATCTTCACGTGTTACAGAATTTATATTAGAAATCATTTCTTCTATAGTATCATTCATACCCATAACAACTTGCCCCATGCTCAAATCAATTAAAACATCTTGACTATCAGCATAAGAACGCATGATATTTTCAAGAAAAACTTTAGCATCTTTTATATCTTCATCTGAAAAATTGCCATTTTTCATATCTTCAACTTGAAGTTCAATAATTTCTAAAGCTTTATCATATTTATCAAGTTCAATTCCAGCAAAAACAATTAAGGCTTGCTTATGTTTCAAATACATACTTCTAGCTGTATAAGCTAAACTTGCTTTTTCTCTAACATTTTGAAACATTTTAGAATTTGAAGAGCTACCCAAAATAGCATTATAAACTTGAACTTTATATAAATCTTTTATTTTGTCCACGTCTAAATCATAGCCCAAAACAAGTTTACCTTGTGTAACATCTTGATGTTCAATAATATCTTTCACTTCTCCAGTCTCATGATTTGTATTGACTGTAACATTTTCATTTGAATTAGCATAATCTTTACAAACATCAAACCAGCCAATATCAATGTTTCCACTAGTTGATACATAAAAATGTATTTCACTATTAGACAAAATCCACTTATATTGTTCATATAAATTTTCTGCATTTATATTTTCTAAATCTTCAACATTACCATATTTATATGCACCATAAGGCTCATTTTTAAACATTTCTTCGATGCATCTTGAAATAGCATATTGAGCTTTATCATTTATTCTAGCTTCAATAAGTGCTTTCAAATTTTCTTTTTCTACTGCTACATATTCTTCATCAAATTTTCCGTTGACAAGTTTAGGATTATATATCACATCAAGTAAAAGTTTAACACTTTCTTCTAATAAATTTTCATTATTTAAAGCATATTTATCATCGATTGTAGTCACATAGAATTGTAAAGCTTGTTTATCTCCTATTTTATCACTACTACCATCTAGAGATGCACCATACAAATCATCTAATTTGGTACTTATTTCTTTCATAGTTGGCAAATTATTAGTTCCACTAGTTAATACAGCAGGTATTAACGCATTTATAGTTATTTTTTCTTTTATTAAATCAGATAAAAAGAAACCAGCTACAAAACTAGTTTTAAATTTATCTGTTTCTAAAATGTGTAAATATATATTTTTTGAAATTTCTATTACTTTTTCTTCCATGTTTTTCCTCCTCCCTACATAGTATAACGCAATACTAATAAAATATTCAAGAGGTTTAAGATAATATTTTGTGTATGCATGTAAATTCAAAGTATAATAGAAAATCTTTAATTAAAAAAAAAGCACTCTCATACGAGAATGCTTTTAATAATATTTTCAAAGACTTAATTATTCAGATTTAAATTCTATTGAACCATCAGCCTCTTTAACTGTGCCAATTCCACCTTCTTTACCTTCTATAAGCATTTTGGCAATTTCTATAGCTCTTGAAGCTAATTTTGATCTATTAGCTTCAGTTGCATCAAGAGCTGGACATTGTCCATCTACATATACTTTAGCATTAAAATATGTTCTAGTATTTCCATTTCCATCTGTGTAAACAAAACCTGATGCATTGAATATTTGTCCATCTTTTGTAACAAACCAAGCATCATTTTTCTCTCTAACACTAGCTAATGTAAGTTTTAATAAGTTACTGTCTGGAACGATTCTTTGACAAGGATCTCCTACTGTAATAACACCCTCTTTTACATCTGTCTTATTGCTTTCAGATCCTTTAGGATCATCACTTGCATCCATTGCACCATATTGGTCTGGATCTTTATTAGTAGCAATATAAGCATAAATTTGCTCACTATTTCTAGTTTTATTGTTTAGTGCATACTCAGAAACTAATTCACCATGTTTGTTTAAAACAGCATTATAAATGTTATCACAGTTTGAGTCAAATGTTGCTAGTTGTGAACTACTAATTGATGAAAATCCTTGGAAAATAACGATAGCTGCTAAGATAATAATTACGATGATTGTAATAATCAACGAAATTAAAGAAATACCTTGATTTTTTTTCATAATAAAAATCCTCCTTATTTTTTTGTCTAGAGTATTACTCTAGTTTCGCGCCTTTTAGAATAAAAACTCTAGACGGCGACCCTTTATTTATCAATCTTTTGCTTTGTTTCAACTTCGCGCATAATTGTAACAAATTAAAAGACTTCTAAATATCTTTAAAATCATTATATATAACGTTTTCCCTTTTTTCAATACATCTTTGTGCAATTTCATATTAAATTATTATTAACTAAATATTACATTTTTATTACAACTCATTTTATATGCCATAAGCATCAAGTAAGAAACTACCCATATATACTTCCATGATTGGTCTTAATACTATCAATACAAAGGCAATTAAGAATACACCTGCAATACCCATAGATACTTGTGGTATTACAGTCATAATTCTTTGCATTGTTATATCTATATCATCAGATATATATTCTGTAATTTTACCCATCATAGATCTAATATCTGTTTCCATACCAATTTTTAACATTTCTGTTACCATGTTAGGCATAAAATCATATGCTTCAAAAGGTTCAACCCAAGAAAGACCTTGACTTAAGTTGTTTTGTGCACCTTCGACCATAGCTAAGAATAAATAGTTTTTAATAACTGATTTGCTTATTTCTATTGCATCATCAAGTTTACTATTATTCTCTAAGTTTAATTGCATCGCACGTAAAAATTTCTGTAAATCTAGCCTAATAAGTAATTGCCCAAATACTGGCATTTTATACTTAAATTTATCAAAATTATATCTTCCAGCAGGTGTGTTTACCCATGCTATAAACAATGCAACTATTCCTGCAATAACAGCAACCGATACATACCAATACTTTGCAATCGTCCTCATAATGTTTGCTGTTGCAAGTGTAATTGCTGGAATTCTATCTGAAACACCTAACTGTGCATATAAATCTTCCATTACTGGAAGTCCATAAACTAATGCTACAATTGTCATAACAACAAGTGCAACAATCATCATAATTGGACTCATTACAGCTTTTCTAACTTTTCTTTTAATTGATTTAGCATCCTCAAGTGAACGTAAAGCTTGTTGCAAAGATTCTGCAAGAGAATCTGACATTTCTCCAACTTTTATAATATTTAGATACAATGCTGGGAAAACATCAGGATAATGCTCCATAGTTGAATATATATATTCACCAGCTTCAATACCATTTAATATATCTGCAATAATTTCTCGAAGCTGAGGATGTTCTGTATTTTCAAGCAAAGTAGTTAAAGCTCTAACATTTGTAAATCCCGCTCTTTTTAGTAAGAAAAAACTTTGTGTAAATGTCATAACATCTTCAACTTTTACCTTACGTTTTAAGAAAGGAATGTCCAAGTCAATATTTAATCCCTTTTTATTCTTTTCATGTTGCCTTTTTTCATTAAGCTGAGTAACTGCTGTAGCTGTTACTTGGTTTTTCTTTTCAACCTGTACTCTTCCATTCATAAAAGCTGGTGCTTCTTTTACACTTATTGGGGTAAGACCACTAGCTCTAAGTCTATTCATAACATTTGTTTGAGAGGAATCTGTCATAGTGCTTTTAACTTTTTTCCCGGCTCTTCGTTACTGCCTTACAAATATATACTGGCATTTTATTTCTCCTTTCATCAAGTTTTCTACTAGAATGTCAATTTCTTTTTAACTTCTGCAATTGTTGTTTCACCTGCTGCTACTTTATTAAATGCATCTACAATAAGTGGTCTAAAACCTTGTGTAAATGCTAGTCTTCTTATTTCAGTTAAAGGTTTATTATCTACTATCAATTCTTTTAATTCATCAGTTAAAGGTAATACTTCTACAACTGCAATACGGTCGTAATATCCTACTCCATTACATTTTTCACAACCAACGATGTCATATGTATGTTTACCTTCCAAATCAAATTTATAATCATATTTCTTTCCAATTTTTTCAAAGATTTCTTTTTCTTCATCATTAAATGGTCTCTCTTTTGCACAATTTTTACAAACTCTTCTAACTAGTCTTTGACCAATAGAAGCCGCTAAAACACTTCCTATATCATAGTTAGAAATACCTAATTTACGAAGTCTTGTGATTGCCTCTAAGCTATCAACAGTGTGTAGTGTTGCTAAAACGAAGTGTCCTGTTTGTCCAGCTTGAACTGCAATTTCTGCTGTTTCTGTGTCTCTTATTTCTCCGACAAGAATAATATCAGGGTCTTGTCTTAAAATAGTTCTCAATGAATCAGCAAAAGATACATTTGCATCTATTTCAATTTGGTTTAATCCAGGAAGTCTAATTTCAACTGGGTCTTCAATTGTTGTTATATTTATTTCTGGTTTATTTAATTCATTCATAGCACTATACAATGTTGTTGTTTTACCTTCTCCAGTAGGAGCTGTAATAAGTGTTATACAGTTTCTTTTATTAAAGCATTTTTCCATTATATCATTTTCATTTGTGAAACCTAATTCTTCAAGACCTTGAATGTTAGCTTCCTTCTTCATAAGTCTCAAAACTATTTTCTCTCCGTAAATATTTTTTTGCGAAGATACACGGATATTATAATCTGAATAAGCAATAATTCTACCATCTTGAGATGTTTGTTTTTCTTGATGCATATTTGAAATAGCTTTTAATCTACCTATGATTTGATTTTGTTTTACTTTATCTATATTAGTTATTTCAATTAGTTCACCATCAATTCTAAATCTAACTCTTAATTTGTCTTCCATTGGTTCAAAGTGAATATCACTTGCTCTTTTAGCCATAGCAGATCTAATAATATTATCTACTAATTGAGTATTATCTTGTCCATATGTATCATATGCTTCAGGAGTTTCAACAGTATTTTCAATATTAGTTATTATTTCATCAATATATGATGAAAATGTAACATACTCTTCCATACTTATACCTTTGCTTAGAAGTATAAGTCGAACCATGTTTTTAACATTCTTATCTGTAGGGTCTGCGAAAGCAACTTTTAATTTATTACTTTCAATTTCAAAAGGCATTACTTTATGTTGCTTTACTATATCCATTGATAAATAATCTGTAAATTTAAATGTCATAGATATTGGGTCTAGAATTATTGCAGGAACTCCTAATTGTTCACCAATAACATCTAATAAAAGTTTATCTGGACAAACTTTTAATATATGAAATGCTTCTCCAAGTCTAACTCCTGGGTGTTGTTTTTGATATGACACCGCTTCGTTAATATCAGAATCCTTAATTAATCCTCTTCTAATTAGTTCAACACCTAAAGGTGCTTTTTTAGTTTGATTATCAAATAATGCCATTTTATTTTTCCTCCTCTTTTGTATAAAGCATAATAACTTAATAATATTTTATTACTTTTAATGCATATAAGTCAATAAATTTTGATAAGTTCATATATTTACCAAAACTAACATTTAATTTTCTATATGATAAGTGGCACCAATACTTTCTGCAATGCTTCCAGCATTTGATATATCTTTTGAATAAGTTGATTTTATTGTTTCTATTGAATTAGATTGTCTTATATATGAACTTGCACTCTTTCCATAAAGGATTATTCCATACAAAGAGAAAACTAATAATGTAAAGAATGCAATCATTGTTAATGACCCTCTTTGCTTTTTCATATCAATCAATATCCCCTTCCAACTTGAATAGTTTGTGTTTTTTCAATCAAACTTTTATTATAAATATATTTCAAATCAATACTGCATGTATTACTATCATAATCATAGCCAAAAGCTACATCAAGAAAATTTTCAGTTATTAAAACATCATTTCTATAAATTTCATATTGTTTTTGTTCAGTTGCCCTATCATAAATATATTTTACTGTGTATTCAACATCATTATCTAATCTTAGATATTCATTTGAAAACTCAAGTACTCTATTTGCAGATTTTAAATCACTTATCAAAAATGAATAAAGCTTAATATATTCATTTGATAAGCCACCCTTAATTGTCGCTTCACCTATCTGAGAAGAAAGATTGGCAGACAAAAAAGTTAGTGCTACTAGAATAATTCCAAGTACTACTATATATACAGTTAATGAAGCAAGTGTAACACCTTTATTTCCTTTCATTTTGTATTATTCCCTCCAATGCTTTTATTATTTCATTACTTTTAATGATTGCAATTCAATGCTATTTTTTTGCGCACTTCTAGGTGTTTTTGAATATTCTACTCTAACTGTAACTAAATATATCTTGTCATCATAAACTTTGTTACCATCTTTTATTTTTTCAATAGTCACTCTAGATTTCATTGTATCAGTTTCATGTCCAACATTTCCAAGAGTAACATCATCTGATTGCAAAACATTTTCCATTTCTTCAATTGCCATATCTAAAGCTTCACTTCTTTGTAAAACAAGTCTATAATTAGTAAACGAAGCATTGATAAGTGAACCAGTACAAAATAAAAAAATAACAATTATTACTAATCCAACTGCAATTTCTATTAAAGAGTATCCTTTTTTTGAATTCATTTTATCAACCCCAAATTCTAATCAAATCAATTATTTCATTTAAATAAGGTAAAAATATTATTAAAATAATTGATGAAATTGAAATATAATATCCCCATGGAATTTCTTTATATTTATGAATTATAAGTCCAATAAGTGTAATTATCGTAGATAGTGCTATTGATAATATTTGAAATGAGAATCCAAACATTAGACCTATAATTGCAACATATTTTATATCGCCATATCCAATAGGTATTTTTTTTTCATCTTTATTCAAAAGAAAAAGTGCTTTATCTATAATATAAAATATTAAAGGTATTACAATAAAGCCTATAAGCTTGTCTATAATAGCAGTTCTAAAAACAATATTATAAGTCAGTGCAATAATTATTTCATATAAGCATAAACCATTAGGTATTGTATAATTTTCTTTGTCTATTCCTGCAATAATAAACATTCCTGCAATAAACAAATATATAAAACTTAAATCAACTATATTATCTATAACATTTCTAGTTAATGCTATAGCTAGAAAAACTAAACCTGAAAAAACTTCAAGAAGTAAATATCTTATTCTAATTTTTTCTTTGCAATATCTACATCTTCCACCCAAAAAAATATAACTAAAAATTGGTATTAAATCAAAAAATCCCAATTCATGATTGCAAGATGTACAATGCGATCTTACATAAACTATATCTTCTTTTCGTGGTATCCTGTAAACAGCTAATGTAAAAAAACTTCCAAAAACTGTTCCTGTTATAAAAATCGATATATATATTATTAAATCCATATTTTCCTCTATTTATTTTTAAAGGGATATACACTTATATTAAGAGTCGGTGCATATCCCTTTATTTTTTATTCTAGTCCCCACTTTTATTTTCAGCTTTTCTTTCAGCCATAGTGCTATTACCTTGAGTTTCCGAATTATCTGATTCAGTTTGGGTATTGCTCTTTTCTTCCTCACTTGTATCTGGATATAGTAGAGAAATATCTCCTGATGCTGTTGAACTATTAGCATCAAAATTTTGTATAACTACACTAGAACCAACTCTTTCTGCTGGTAAATCTGTTGATCCTTGTATAGAACCAAATGGTGTGGCTTTTCCAGTTTCTATTCTAACATCATTTTCAGCTTGTACTATTTGATTGTTATTAGTTTCATGCGTAATAGTTACAGAATTAATATTTTGCAACCTATCAGTTGATGTAACTGAATATTTTTGGCTATCAGCCATTTGATATTCTTCAGCTCCAGGAATTTCTTTTCCGAATGGAACTTGCTTATAGAATGCTAAAACAGTTACTGCTGCGAGAATAACAAGCATCAATAATAAAATTCCTATTTCCTTTAAAGCTTTAAGTAGACCTTTTTTCATTCTATACATTCCTTTCATTTTATTTAATCAGCTTTTGTTATTGCATTTATTCCATAAACCGTAAACTTAGCTTTTGTTACTGTATCTTGATTACTTCCACCCTCCAAAATAATATTGTTTATAGAGAATCGTAATTCTGGGTCATTTGCTAAATCATATATAAAGTTTATTATAGATACATAAGAGCCAGTAACATCAAAATCTACAGAATAATCTTCAGAATTTGTTTGCATCAAAAACTTTACATTATTATCTTCTGCATAGTTTCCAACCAATATCCATAAATAATCTAATAAAAATTCTTCTTCACGCATAGCTGCTTCTAATTGTTCATCAGTTGCTTCATTTGCAATTAAATCATACTCTTGTTTTTTCTGTTCAAATAATGTTTTTGCTGTTTTAACATTGCCTTGTTGCGTTTCATAATTTTTTATTATTTCATTTAATTCTGATATTCCTTGATCTATCTTTGCACTATTCGCTTGTAATTGTTTATATGAAGGAATCTTTAAAAAAGAAGTGTCAAACCCGTTTACAATCGTGTTATAAGTAGTAAACACTAAAAGTACAATTACAATCATTAAAATTATTTTTTTCATGGCAACTCCCCACTAACTTTTATTTTTATATTATTACTCATACTAACAACATTCATATCTACATTTGATAAAACATTATCTAATTTAAGTCTTGAAACAAAATATCCTAATTGAGCATATTGTCCTGATTCTGCATTCATTATAACAGAACCAGCATCGTCTACATCGATTGAAGTAACTTTAACATTTTCAGGCATTGTAAACATCAACTTACTTAAAAAGTTTTGAATATCAAAATTTACTGTTCTAACTGTAACCTTATTTACTAGTTCTTGTAAATTTAATTTCATTGTTTCATATTTATTACTCTCACCATTTATATTAGTAGTATCAGTTTTAGCTTCAGTTATCCAGCCATTTATTGCTGCTTTATTAGAATCAATTTCTTCTTGTTTCTTTGATATTTCATTATTAGTATATAAAGCTGCTCCAGAGTATACACAAAATGCTAAAAGTGCAACACCTGTTGTTCTTAATAGCAACCAATCCATTGGTGATAAATATGAAGTATTTTCATCATCATCTTCTTCGGCAGTAGAAATATTTTCTCCATACTCTACCATTGGTGGCATACCATCTGAAGTTTCCACTACTTCATCATTGAATTCTACTTTTCTCTTTGCAGATTTCTTTTTAGGTTTACCACTCTTTATATATTTATCATAGAACTCAATAGCTTTCTTTTTAGCTTCTTCAAATTTTTTCTTAAGCATCTCACTTTGAGCCATATTTTCAAATTGTCCAGAAGCATAATCAATATCTTTTTCTCCATAGCCTAATCCGTTAAATGCAAGAGCAACAGCTGTATTGACTTCAACTATATCTTTCAAATTGTTTGATTCTTTGCTTAAGAAATATGGTACTAATATTTGACAAGTTTTATCTGTAAAAACTTCTTGAAAATACAAATCCAAATTGTTAATTATAATTCCTGTACCTGTTAAATAAATTTTATTAACAATAGGTAAATATGGTTTAACAAAGCCTTCAACTCTTGATCTTAAATCATATAACATAGGTATTAACAAATCTAAAATATCTCTATTTGCATCTTCTAATGCATAAGCATCTTCGATATATGCTGATACCTCTTTACAAGCCTCATATGCTTTTGCATATGAATTATATTTTTCGGATAACTTTGGTAATACATCTTTCATTCCTACTGGGAAAGAAGTAATATCTGCAACTTCTCCTTTTGTAATAATTGTAACTGTTGTCTCATCTTCTATATTTACTATTACAGCTTGTTCTTCAATTCCTTTATTAGGCAATATATTAACAATTGATGTTCCAAGAGGATGAATATTACTTATTTTACAATCCGAAAAATATCTAAATATGTTTGTCAACTCTATTTTATCTGTTGCCACACATATTGCTTTATATTTATCAGGATCTCCTGTATTTTTTACCAACTTATATTTCATATCTAATACAGATGATAAAACTCCTTTTTGACTACATAAGCTAGCATATTCACTAACGACCAATCCTTTAATATCTTTCTTATTTAGTCTGCTGAAGACTTCAACATCTTCATACTTTTCACCGATAATGTTTGTTGCTATAATATCATTTGCTGAATTAGTTTCTCTAACAATCTGATCAACTAAATCTTTCGTATTATCTCCAAAACGTACTCCATATGATACAAGTTTCGAAGGTGAACCATTTTTATCGGTATTTAATTTCGCATATTTAATTACATTGTTCTCTACAAAAATTCCTAAACAATTTGACATGTTATTGCTCCTTTATTTTTTTGTACTTACTAAATTCTTTAAATCTGCTATTCAAGCTTCTTCATTTACTGTCACATTTTCATTTGTTGTATCTTCCTCAATATCTTCTTCAACCGAATTAAAATCATACGTATCAATCTTTTGGAAGAATTTAAACATTTCTATATATGTTACTTCATTGTCTAAGCCAAGTACCTCTGTTGTGCTACTGTAACCTTGTATAACACCAGATTCATAAAAATCTCTAATTATATCATTTGAAGATGTTGTCTTATCGCTTAACAAATTGTACATTAGTACGAAGAAGTCTCCTCTTTTTATTCTACCTGTCATTGGCATAATTCCATAAGTTAAAGAATTATGATATTTTGTATTTCTTAAGCTGTATAAAATATTACTTCTATATTCTCTCTCTACTTTTGAATTTTCACTTAAGAGCATTGCTCCTCTATACTTAGCTAAGTCAAGATATAGGTTAATATTTTTTAAATCGTCTCTGGTTAAATAATTTGAATATTCAGTCATCATTGATTTGGTATGGTCAACAAGTTCTGCTAATTCTCTATACTGTTGTGGTGTTATTTTATTTTCAGTAGTTATATAAGTATTAACTTGTTTAAGCATTCCATCTATTGCACCATTATAAATTCCATCAACGTATGCACTTTGTACTATCTTATCTTTAGGTACAACATTATGCCTGCTTAAATATTTTAATATTATATTGTAATAATCTGAAACAGTAACGTTCTTATTTAATTGTGCTTGAGTTTTTGCAGAAGTATATCCTTCTTTCAACGCATACTCATATGATGGAACTCCCCACCAAACGGCATATGAACTTGTTCCAACGAACATGCACAATGTAAATACAATAATAGATAGTAATAATATTTTTCTTTTCATCATTCCACACCTTTACAAATAGTCTCTTTATTAGTATATCAATACTTTTTAATTCATATACATTTCACATTAAGTCCACAAATTTCCATTTCTCATTTTCGTTAAATCAAGTATATTATTATAAGTATTTTTTTTCAATAGTTGTTACGCAAACTTAACATTGCTGTAATAATAATGTAATAAAAAATCTTTTTATTTATTATTAACAACTTTAAGCAAAAATATAAGGATGCACCAAATAAGTGCACCCCTAGTATTTTTATTTTTTTCTAATTAACTTTATCATAATTTTTTCTCCATTTATATCTAATTCATGCTCTCCTTCTCCTTGTTCTATTTTATCTGATAAAGTTTCATCTGCAATTTCATCTTTATTTCTTTCAATTATTTCCGCAAGTTTATCATTGTTTGAATAATATATTTCTATATGATTTTGAACTTCGAAATCAGATTCTTTTCTTAAGTTTTGTATCTTAGAAATAAATTCTCTTACAAATCCTTCTTCAATTAGTTCTGGTGTTAGTTCAATATTCAAAACAACTATTTTATCATCTTGTTGCATTGAAATAAATTTTTCAGATTTTGCAGTTTCGATTAGTAAATCTTCTTCTGTAAGTTCAGCTTTTGCATCTCCAATTTCAAGAACTACTTTACCCGTTTCCTTTAATTCTTTAACATATGCTGTTCCATCACCAGTTCTAAGCATTTGATTGATTGTTGGAAGTATAGCACCAAATTTTGGTCCAACAGTTTTTAAATTTGGTTTAACATTATAAGAAACATATCCACTTGCATCTTCAACAAATTCTAATTCTTTTACATTTAATTCTTCCCTAATAATATAATAATATGCTTCGTCTAGTTTTTGTTTACTTTCAACTAATACTTTTGACAAAACTTGTCTATTTTTAATTCCAGATACATTTCTGCATGCTCTTCCCAAAGTAACAATATCAAGAACTACTTCCATATTTTCTTCTAATTTAGTATCAATATAATTTTCATTTGCAATAGGAAAAT
Source organism: uncultured Clostridia bacterium (assembly GCA_947588905.1). Classification (GTDB taxonomy): domain Bacteria; phylum Bacillota; class Clostridia; order TANB77; family UBA1234; genus UBA1234. The sequence continues at coordinate 11,265 of CANQBB010000020.1, read as the reverse complement.
CACATAAATGTATGCTCTCTGGAGCAGATTTGTCTAAATTAGTAACAAGATTTTGATATATTTCTTCTGTCATAAATGGTACAAATGGGGCACATACTTTAGCTAAAGTTACTAAGCAAGTATAAAGTGTCATGTAGGCATTTATTTTATCTTGTTCCATTCCATTTGCCCAAAATCTATCTCTTGATCTTCTAACATACCAGTTACTAAGTTCATCTGTAAAGTCTTGTATAGCCCTCGCACTTTCTGTTATTTTATATTCAGTCATTAGTTCATCTACTGACTTAACAAGAGTATTTAATTTTGATAAAGCCCATTTATCCATTTGAGATAATTTATCATACTCTAATTTATAATTTAATGGATTAAAGTCATCTATATCTGCATATAAAACATAAAATGCATAAGTATTCCAAAATGTTCCCATAAACTTTCTTTGATATTCACTAATTCCTTCTGGATAAAATCTAGTTGGAAGCCATGGTGAACTACTTGCACAGAAATACCATCTAACAGCATCTGAACCTTGATTATCTAAAACTTGCCATGGGTCAACAACATTACCTTTATGCTTAGACATTTTTTGTCCATCTTTATCTTGAACGTGTCCTAGCACTAAGCAATTTTCAAATGGAGATCTATCAAATAAAACTGTAGAAATTGCCATAAGTGTATAGAACCATCCTCTTGTTTGGTCAATAGCTTCACTAATAAATTGTGCTGGAAAATGCTTTTTAAACAATTCTTGGTTTTCAAATGGATAATGATATTGTGCAAAAGGCATTGAACCAGAGTCAAACCAGCAGTCAATTACATAAGGAACTCTATGCATTTCTTTACCACATTTTTCACATTTCATAGTTAGTGGGTCTAAATAAGGTTTATGAAGTTCTATATCATCAGGAACATTTTTACATTTTTCTTTTAATTCTTCCCTACTTCCAATAACTTCATAATGTCCGCATTCACATTCCCATACTGGAAGTGGTGTTCCCCAATATCTCGAACGAGAAAGTCCCCAGTCAATAACATTTTCAAGGAAATTACCAAATCTTCCATCTTTAATATTTTCTGGCATCCAATTTACTGTATTATTATTTGCAACAAGTTTATCACGCATAGCAGACATTTTTATAAACCAAGTATCAATAGCATAATATAAAAGTGGTGTATCACATCTCCAGCAGAATGGATATGAATGTTCATAAGGAAGTGCAGCAAATAAAAGTCCACGATTTTCTAAGTCTTTAAGCACCAACTTATCTGCATCTTTTACAAATGTGCCAGCCCACTCACCTGTTTCTTTTGAAAAGTTACCTTGTTCATCAACTAATTGAACAAATGGTAAATCATTATCTTTACCAACTCTTGAGTCATCTTCACCAAATGCAGGTGCTATATGAACTACACCAGTACCATCTGTTAATGTAACATAGTTATCAGCAATAACGTACCAGGCTTTTTTATCTGGCTCAACAAAATGATATAAAGGTTCATATTCAGTTCCATATAAATCATTACCTATATATTTTGAAACAACTTCATATTCTCCTGTTATAACACTTGGTGCTAGTGCTTCAGCTAAAATATATTGCTTACCATCTTCAGCTTTTAATTTTATATAGTTTTCCTTTGGATTAACGCAAAGAGCAACATTTGAAGGAAGTGTCCATGGAGTTGTTGTCCATGCTAAAATATATGTATTTTCTTCATTTTTAACTTTAAATCTAGCAATACAAGAAGTTTCCTTTACATCTTTATATCCTTGTGCAACTTCATGAGAAGAAAGAGATGTTCCACATCTTGGGCAATAAGGTACAATTTTATGTCCTTTATATAGAAGTCCTTTTTTATGAATTTCTTTTAATGCCCACCATTCAGATTCAATATAATCATCATGATAAGTTACATATGGATCATCCATATCAGCCCAGAAACCTACTCTATCACTCATTTGTTCCCATTCATGTTTATATTTCCAAACGCTTTCTTTACATTGTTTGATAAATGGTTCTACACCATATTCTTCAATTTGAGGCTTACCATTTATTCCAAGCATCTTTTCTACTTCAAGTTCAACTGGTAATCCATGTGTATCCCAACCAGCTTTTCTTGGAACTTCATAACCCTTCATTGTCCAGAATCTAGGAATAACATCTTTAAAAACTCTTGTTTCAATATGTCCTATATGTGGTTTACCATTTGCTGTTGGTGGTCCATCATAGAACATAAATGTTGGATGTCCTTCCCTATTTTTGATACTCTTTTTAAAGATTTCATTTTTCTTCCAGAATTCGATTATTTCTTTTTCTCTTTCTACGAAATCTAGATTAGTTGAAACTTTCTTGTACATTTTATTTCCTCCCTTTTTATTTGGTGGAATTACAAACAAAAGCACTTTGCCCGATATTTCGGACAAAGTGCGTAACTTTGCTATACCACCTACATACTATCATATGAGCTCCCTATAACGTGAGAAACACGTCAATGCTTAATTGCTAAAGCTTTCAGCACCAAAACTCAGAGGTGATTTTCATACAAGATTTAAAACACCAGCTTTCCACCAAACAGCCAGTTCTCTATGCTTTTAAAAACAAGACTACTTTCCTCTTCACCGTTTTTCCTTTTTAACTTTCAACATTATATCATAATTATTTAAATTGTCAACACCAAAAAATTATCACAATAAAGTTAATCAAAGAGACTACTAATACTATCTATACTACTATTGATACTATCTTTTAAATCATTTAATGGAGAAAGTACTGTTGAAAATAAAATTACAGCCACAGCAACAATTGAGCAAACAGCCATTGCGTTATAATAAATCAATTGGTCTTTATTTTCAAATTCTACTTCATTATTTATAGCAAATAAAATAACAATTATAGAATATGTCATTCCTAAATATGATATTATTGATCCTCCCAAGCTCCACATTAAAGCAACTAAAGGTCCTAAAATCATTTTGCATAATATTGCAGGCATAATAGCAACTGCTACAATAGATAATGCTTTTATGTAATTAATCTTTTTCTTAAATATAAATGCAAATGCAAAGTATGCTAATGCAATTAAAGCAATTGCACCTAATGGAATTAAGATTGATTGAAATGTTAGTTTAAAGAAATTGATATTTTTTAAATTATCCCAAACCCATTTAGTTTCTCCGCTCCATAAATTTTTTACAATAACCGTATTAAAAATTGTTGTAATGATATTTGCAATTGCATAAACTATTGAACTTATACATGTAAATATAATAGCATTTTTAGTCTTTGAAATTTCTGTTTCTTTTTCTTTAAAAGATTTTATTGGTTTTAATAAAACTGCTACATAAAACATTATAATATTTATACCTTTTTTAACTGTTTCATTATTAGAAATTTTTTCTTTTACAGTTTGTTGCTTTTGTGCTTCTTTATTTGTTTCATTTGATGTAGGTTCTATATGCTCTTGTTGAGTATTATCAATAGTTGCTGTATTTGTTGCTAAATCTGAAGATGATGAATTTGAATCAGATTCCATGTTAAACATTCCATTTTCTAAATTTTCTGATTCTTCTTTAACTAATTTACTTCCACATTTTGTGCAAAATTTTGTACCATCAGGAAGTTCTGCACCACAATTACTACAAAACATTTTTATTCCTCCTTTAATAGATATTAAAAAGTTATTGGTTTCCACAAAACTTTTACAATTTATTACATTATATTATTCTTTGTTTTATAATTCAACAAATTATTTTTAAAAAATAATAGTGATCGATTTTAGTAATCAACCACTATTTAATGCATATTTTTCAATTTCTATATTTCTGAAATAATTGGTATTACCATAGGATTTCGTTTTGTCTTTACATATACAAAATCATGAAGTGTATCTTTTATAGTATTTTTTATTGTTGTCCAATCCTTCGTTCCATTTTCTTCAAATTTTGCTAAGTCCTTACTTATTTCAGTGCGCATTTCATCTATTAAATCTTCTGATTCTCTAACATATACGAAACCTCTCGAAATTAAGTCTGGACCTGCCAAGATTTTTCCAGTCTTTTTATCCATTGCTATTACAACAATAATTAATCCATCTTGAGAAAGATGTTGTCTGTCACGAAGTACGATATTCCCAACATCTCCAACTCCAAGCCCATCGATAAATACCCTACCAGCAGGAACACTACCAGTAATTTTGCAAAAGTTTTTGTCTAATTCTAGAACTTTACCATTTACTAAAAGTGCTATGTTTTCTGCTGGAATTCCAACTTTCATTGCAGTTTCAGCATGTGTTCTAATGTGTCTATATTCTCCGTGAACAGGTATAAAATATTTTGGCTTAACTAAAGATAAAATCAATTTTTGTTCTTCCTTACAAGCATGTCCAGAAACATGAATATCTGCTAATGCATGATAAACAACTTCTACTCCTAGTTTATACAAATCATCAATAACATTTGAAACTAATTTTTCATTACCAGGAATTGGTGAAGCAGATAATATAACTAAATCTTCACTATTTAATGTAACTTGTCTGTGAGAACCAGCTGCCATTCTTGAAAGCCCTGCCATAGTTTCTCCTTGACTTCCTGTAGTAATAATTACTAATCTCTCAGGTGTATAATCATCTATTTCATCAATATCAATTAACATTCCTTCTGGAATATCCAAGTATCCCAAATCTTTTGCTACAGTCATAACATTTAACATACTTCTTCCACAAATAGCAAGTTTTCTATTATTTTTCATTGCAGAATTTACTATTTGTTGAACTCTATGCACATTTGACGCAAATGTTGCAACTATAATTCTTTTTTTACAATCTGCAAAAATATTATCAAAAACTTTACCTACTGTACTTTCAGACATGGTAAATCCTTCTCTTTCAGAGTTCGTGCTATCTGACATAAGAGCAAGTACACCTTCTTTACCAAGTTCTGCAAGTCTTGCAAAATCCATAACTCTTCCATCTATTGGAGTAAAGTCAACTTTAAAATCTCCTGTATGAACTATTGTTCCAACAGGTGTATGAATTGCAATCATCATTGAATCAGCTATACTATGAGTTGATTGAATAAATTCAACTTTAAATGATTTTCCAATTTGAACAATATCTCCTGCTTTTACACACTTTAATTGTGTGCCTCTAACAAGTTTGTGTTCTTCTAATTTTGTTTTTATTAACCCTAAAGTTAATCTTGTTGCATAAACAGGAAGATTTATTTCTTTTAATACATAAGGAATAGAACCAATATGGTCTTCATGTCCGTGTGTGATTACCATAGCTTTAAGTCTTGATTTATTTTTTTGAAGATAAGTTATGTCTGGCATAACTAAATCTACTCCAAGTAAATCATCTTCTGGAAAAGCAATACCACAGTCTAATATAAACATATCATCGCCATATTCAAAAACTGTCATATTTTTTCCGATTTCTTCTAGTCCTCCTAAAGGAATAATTTTTAATCTTTCTCTCTTCAAGCTATTACTTACTGGAGAAACTAATTTTTTCTCAATTACTGGTTTTATTTCTTTTTTGTTTCCAGCATCTGGTTTAATTGTTTTTCTTGGTCTTTTAGTAACTTTACTTTCTTCTACTTTATGAATTTCCTTTTTGCCTTCTTTATTTAATGCTATACTTTTTTCATTAGTATTTTTTAAATATGATTTATTATTATAATGTTTCTTATAAGGTCTAGTTGTCCTAGTCTTTCTTTCTTGTACTTCTTCTGTCAAAAAAATTCTCCTTTCTTTAAATTCAGTCTACTAATTTATCTCCTGAATCATTTTCTAGTCTTGTATATTTCATTTTTGGATTTTTATCCATAACATCAAGCCAATAATATAAATCACAGTCAACTCTTTTATTACCTCCAGTTGCACGAACACGTGGAAGTCTTTGTAAATTTACTTTTTCATTATTTGAACTTAATGCTGGCTCCGCTCCAACCAATAAAATAATCTTATTTTCATACTCAACATCCTTATAGCTTCCCTTAGCAAGTAAATCGGCATAATCTTTCGAACTAATCCCATATGGCAACGCAAGAGAATTTATTTCATATCCAGTTAACTCTTTAACCAAATTATTTACAATTCCAACTTCTTCTTTTATTTCTTCGCTAGAAGATTTATTTAAATAAGGATGAGTATTAGTATGATTGCCAATTTCAAAACCTTTATCAATCAAGTATTCTAATCGTTCTTTTACTGTTCCTTTGCCTGAAAAAATAGAAGTCCCATTTATATAAAATGTTCCATTTAAACCAAAGTCTGGATGTTCTTTATAAAATTCTTCCATAATTCCAACTGCAGATTTAGGATTTGCAACTAATTGATCTCCGCTCTCAATTAGATTAAATTGCCCACTTGTGCCATCGTCAAAAGTTAATATAATAGGAGTACATCCGCACATCAACTTTCATAGTGTTTTCTAAATAATCTGTTAACGAAACAGTTCTATACCCATGCTCATATAAATATTCTAAATCTTTTCTAAAGTTTTCAAAAGACCTTGAATACTCGTCTGTTTCTTTCTCAGCAAACTTATGATACATTACTATTATTATTTTTCCCGATTCATTATACTTATAAACTTCTTCTTTCAAAGGTACATTTTCAATCTCTTCTCCAGAAATATCATTTAATATATCTCCACTATTTTGAGAAATATTACGGTTTCCGAACTTGCAACCAACGAAAATAATTATAACACAAACCAAAATCACTGTCAACATAATTTTTTTGTTCATATTACTATCCCCCTTTACATTATTATAATTAGTTTTGTATTTATTCATAGTCTATCATTATATGATTTTTAGTCAATAAGAAAAATGCGAATAAAAAAATCAAAAATTTTTGATTTTTTTATTTAATACTTCAAATGATTTTCCTATGAAACAAAAAATAGAGACTGTAAAAAATTTTACAGCCCCTATTATTTTTTATATTCTATTTTAATTCTTTTCCACATTCATTACAGAATTTTGCATCTGGACTTACTTCTTTTCCACAGTTTGGGCAAAATACTTTTTTAGGAGCTTCTGGTCTAGGAGTTCCACATTCTGGACAGAATTTTCCAGTTCTAGCAGCATTACATTTAGGACATGTCCATTCATCTTCATTTTTTTCTTCTACCTTTTCCGTTACTTCTGCTGCAGTTTTTTCTGTTTCCGCTTTTTCAGCAGCAGCTTTTTCAGATTCTAGGTTTTGTTGTGTAATTTGTCTTGAAGCTTCTGTTGCTTGTGTTCCAAATACGTTTTGAGCTACACCTCCTACCATTCCTCCTGTTGCAATATTTGTCATACCAATACCTAAGAATCCATTCATTGAACCGCTTGCATTACCTGCAGCTTTTTCAACTGCATTAGCATAAGAATCAACCAATCTACCTTGTTGCATATAAGCATTTGATGAAAATTCATACTTATCAATTTTTTCTTCTGATTCTTGATCAAGTGTTACAGATTCAACCACGAAACTTACTAATTTTATTCCTCTATTTCTAATTGGTTCATCAAAAACTTTTTCATCCATCATTTGCTTTATTTCATCTGTTTGGCTTGGTAATTCCAAAACAGGTACTTGATGTTCAGAATTTCCAAGTTCATTAAGCACATTTTGGAATGATGCTATAACTTCTGATCTCATTTGTTCAACTAAATCATCTTTCTTATATTCATCTGCTATACCAGTAATCTCACTTAAGAATATTGCTGGATTTTCAATTTTAAAAGTATATTTACCAAAACATTTTACTTCAACTCTAAGTGGTGACATCTTGCCAGTCATTTGATTTGGTATAGGATGTGACCAATCTTGAAAAGGTACAGGAGTTGGTGTACCATATTTGTTTCCAATAATTTCCTTTAAATTAAAGAATAGTACAGCTTGTTGTTTTTGGCTTGCTCCATTGTATGTAAATCTTGCCCACATTTCTTTGAAAACTGGTCCAAATTGTCCACCAAAGAATGATGGAGATGATGACTCTTCAAATGTATATAATCCATCTTCTGCCGTAGCATCAATTATTCTACCATTATCAAAAATTACTGCACATTGTCCTGGTGCAACAACAATTGCACTACCTTTTGTTATAACTCCTGTTTTTGTTGTAACTTTTCTCATTAAAATATCATTACCCAAATCTTCACATCGTATTGCGTCTTTCCATTGATCTTTTAAGGTGCTTCCAATAGCACCAACTGCTGCTTTAATCAATCCCATAATAATCCCTCCATTTAAATATTTTTATCAAATAATCATATATAGTACTATAATATTTTAAAGCATTTTATAATATCTTTAAGTTCCATACACATTTGTAAAAATATTATTATAATATATTTTAATTATAAATTATAAAAGACTTTTTTACAATATTTTTGTTGAAATTTGTAGGTATTGAGCATGTTTTGAAGTAATTTAATATAAAATATTTTTTACGGAAATAAGCACTTAACCCAAAAAAATTTTTTAAAAAATTTTTTTAGATTAAGTGCTTATTATGGAGCTTCCAACGGGAGTCGGACCCGTGACCTCATCCTTACCAAGGATGCACTCTGCCAACTGAGCTATGGAAGCTTATTATCATAACCTATCATCCTCACTTATGTGTTTTTCAACTTTCTTTTTTATTCTTTGTATAGCATTATCAACAGCTTTAGAATGAGTATTTAATTTTGCAGCAATTTTTACATATGATTCTCCATTTAAATATTCATTAAATACTTGTTGCTCAAAATCACTTAAGATTTCAGACATTTTTAATTCTATATTTTTATAAGTTTCCTTTTTTGTAATAGTTTCCAAAGGGTCTGGAATTGTATCAATATCCAACTGTTCAATAACTTCTCTATCTGTTTCTTCATCAAAAGCAGTTTTATTTAAAGATAAATAAGAATTAAGTGGAATATGTTTTTGTCTTGTTGAAGCCTTTATAGCCGTAATGATTTGACGTCTTATGCATAAATCAGCAAATGACTTAAAGCTAACATCTTTATCAAAATCATACCCTTTAATCGCCTTAAAAAGACCAATCATACCTTCTTGAACAATATCTTCTTGTTCAGCTCCAACAATGAAAAATGATTTAGCCCTAGAATAAACAAGGTTTTTATATTTTTCCATTATTTTATTTAAAGAATTTTCATCGCCATCTTTTATTTTTAAGATAAAAGCCTTGTCTTCTTCATTTTGCCTATTAAATTCTGCACTAATGTCAGTCTTTGCTTCCACTACTTTTTTACCTCCCGAAAACCTATACACTGTATTATATAAGCTTTTTATACGAATTGTCAAGATTTTACAAAATATATTAAGAAAAATGAAAATCTAAAAATCAAAGATTTTTGATTTCATATGTCATGCTTCACATGACTCTTTAAAGTATTTTTTCTTGTTTCATAGTCAAAATGAAATAAAATAAAAATCACACCCAATTGAGTGTGTTTTTTTGTGATTGATTCACTTTATATACAATGATTTCGAGATTATCACGAATTTCATTGTTAACACAAATTAAATAAAATAACTTTTTAGAAGTTTTAATATGCTTTTATGGTTTCCTGGTTCGTTTATGAACTCATGTCACTATCCAATCAGTTTCATTGAAATATTAACACAGCATCTTGCCTATTATACTTATTGCTTTGCGTTGGGTCGCTCTGAAATAAGTTTTTCGAACACGCTTTTTATTAAATAAAAAATCCACGATTTATAGCAATCGTCAGAAACAATAAAATATATCGTTCTTCTTTTGTTAAAAGTTTTGCTTTTATCTTTTGTATTTATTACCCGTATATTTTTATATACGCATCTTGATATAAAAGTTTTTATATCATTTTTTAATGTTTAGAGGGTTTCCCCTCTACGATTTATTTTATCATTATGAATTTTAGTATGCAATACAATATAAAAAATTTTTTCTACAATTAAAAGCAAAAAATAATTGAAAATTGTCGAATTTAGAATATAATGAAAAAAAGGAGGTATCCTATGAAGAAAAAATTATATTTAACAATATTTTTTTCTATAATACTAGGTATTATTATAGGAACATTTCGTTTTTTTAATAATTCTAAAAAGATAAATGTTTCTAATAATATTCATAGTTCTGGTGATTTAGTTTCTTCTGGAGACTTTGAAGATTCTGGAGACATAGAGCAGTATTTACCTACTAATGCAGTTCCATCAAATGTTAGGGCTGTCTACTCTACTGGGTGGGTCGCTGGTACTAAAAATTTACGTGAAGCAATGATTAAAAATATAGTTGATTATGGATATAATGCAATAGTTGTAGATATAAAAGATGAAGGTGGAAATTTAAGTTACAAATCAAATGTCCAAACAGCAATAGATATAAAAGCTTCTAAAAATATGGTTAGTAATATTCAAGATGTAATTCAAGAATATCATGATAATGGATTATATGTAATTGGAAGAATTGTTACTTTTAAAGATCCAACTTATGCTAAAAACGTTAAAGAAATTGCATATAAAAAAGCTGATGGTTCTTATTGGACAGATAGTGCAGGTAACTATTGGCCTAACCCTTATAATGAAACATCTTGGGATTATCCAATAGAACTAGCTAAAGAAGCAGCAGAATTAGGTTTTGATGAAATTCAATTTGACTATATTCGTTTTCCTTCTTCCGAAGGAAAGGTTAAACAAATTAGTTATGGCTTTAATTCAGACACTGTTACCAAATCTCAAATAATAAATAAATTTTTAACAAAAGTTATGGATGAGTTAGCTGATTATAATGTTAATATTTCTGTTGATGTTTTTGGAATAATTACAAAAAAAGATGGAGATTTTGAAAATATAGGGCAAGATTTTAAATCAATTATGAAAATTGTTGATGTTGTTTGTCCTATGGTATATCCTTCGCATTATGCAATTGGAGAATATAAAATATCTAAACCAGACTTAGAGCCTTACAATATAGTTTATAAAGCGCTTGAAGATGCATATAAAAGGGTTTCTGGTGATAGTGATATAGCAGAAATTAGACCTTATTTGCAAGACTTTACAGCATCATGGCTTGGAAAAGGCTACTATCAAACTTATGATACTGTAGCAGTTTCAAAGCAAATTCAAGCATGTTATGATTTAGGCTTAGATAGTTTTACTCTTTGGGATCCAAGTAATAAATATTGTTATGATGCAATATTAAATGCATCAAAATCTGGAGAATAAAGGGGGCTGTAAAAAAAGTCCCATCTAAAAACGAGTGAAAATTTTTCACTCGTTTTTTTAAAAAAAG
>CANQBB010000019.1 GCA_947588905.1 uncultured Clostridia bacterium | reverse complement strand
GACTATTAAATACTGTACTTTTTCCAACATTAGGATTCCCCAATAAAGCAATTTTATTTAGCAAATTCAAATAAATTACTCCTCTCATATATATTCAATATCTATATCAAAAGCATCTTCATTTCGAATGGCTATAACAGCACCTCTTATCATATAGGCTCTAGGATTCTGCATAGGACTAATTAAAACGCATTCGATTTTAGTACCTTTAATTAGTCCTATATCTAATAGCCTTCTTGCTATGTTCGATTTATTAGATATATTGGTAACAACTGCTATATCTCCAACTTTTAGTTCACTTAACTTCATCTTTTCTCTCCTTTGTAAATACTATTAAAATATATGAGTTTACCATTTTAAATGTTACCGTCTAATTTCTACTTTTTTTCTTATTTTTGATTTACTTTTAGCTTCTTTTGGTATAAAATAATTTTGAATATAATTAAGTAATTGAAAGGATTTTAAAATGATTGAACTATACTCTAGCTCATCTGATGAAACCAAAAGTTTAGGCAAAAAATTGGCACCATATTTAAAGAAAGGAGACACTATCGTACTTTCTGGAGATTTAGGTGCTGGTAAAACAATGTTTGTCTCTGGTTTACTTAGTTACTTTGGAAAAGAAAATGAAGTAAGTAGCCCAACTTTTACAATCATCAATGAGCATAATCTTACAAAAGATTTAAAGCTATTTCATTTTGATGTATATAGATTTGATTTTGAAGATGAATTTTTAGCAATAGGCGGAGATGAATTTTATGACAAAGGAATTTGTTTAATCGAATGGGGAGAAAAAATAGAAAATTATCTACCAAAAGAATACATTAAAATAACAATTACTAAAGATAATGAAGATGAAAATAAAAGGATTATTACAATGACATCTACTTCTGAAAAATATAATACTTTATTATCAGAAGTATATAATTAACTTTTTAATTATTAGTTAGAAAGGATTGATACTTAAATGAAAATACTTGCATTAGACACTTCAGGACCTAATTGTAGTGTTGCAGTTATTGATGAAGAAAAAGTTATTGCAAATTTTAACTTGAATATTGGAACAACACACTCAGAAATCTTATTACCTTTAGTAGATGAATTAAACAAATTTTCTAAATTAACTTTAAATGATATTGATGTTTTTGCTTGTAGTATTGGTCCAGGTTCATTTACTGGATTAAGAATTGGAATTGCAACTATAAAAGGATTTGCTTTAAGTCTAAACAAACCTGTTATATCAGTTCCAACCTTAACAAGCTTAGCATACAACGTTCCATATTTTGATGGAATAATTTGCACTGTATTAGATGCAAAAAATGACAATGTATATTCTGCTCTATTTAAATTTGAAAATACAATTCAAATGATTGGAGATTACTTAACAGATACTGTTGAACAGTTAGTAGACGAATTAAAAAAATATAATTCAAAAATATTATTTGTTGGAAACGGTGCAATTTCTTTTAAAGATATTTTTCAAAAAGAATTTGGTGAGAATGCTTATTTTATGCCATATTATTTAAATGAGCAATCTGCCGTTTCTGTTGCAAAAGTTGCTCTAGATAAATTCAATAATAATGAAATTGATTCTGCTGATTCTTTACATCCTCTTTATTTAAGGAAATCTCAAGCTGAAAGGATGTTAGATATAAATGTCAAAGATAGTAATAAGTAAAATGACAGCTGATGATTTAGAACAAGTATATGAAATTGATAAAAATGCTTTTGCTATTCCATGGCATCGTTCTTCTTTTGAAGAAGAATTAAAAAATATTTTAGCGACTTATCTTGTTGCAAGGCAAGATAATATTATTGTTGGATATATCGGAATGTGGTTTGTAATGGATGAATGTCATATAACAAATATTGCGGTACATTCTGATTTTAGACGACAAGGAATTGCAAGTAAACTAATTAAGCAAATGATAAAACTATGTAAAGAACACGAAATTTCATATATACTTCTTGAGGTTAGAAAAAATAATATTTCTGCTCAAAAGTTATATGAAAAATTTGGATTTAAATCTGATGGTATTAGAAAAGATTATTACAAAAACCCAGATAATACTCGCGAGGATGCTATTTTAATGTCAAAAGAAATTTAAAAAACAAAGGAGAAAATTATTATGGCAAGGATAAAAGAATTAAGTTTTAGTCAGTTAAAAAAAGAATGTGATCCAGCATCATTCAAGTTTAAAACAACAAAAGAATTAGAACCATTCACAGGAACTATTGGTCAAGCCAGAGGTATTAAAGCTATTGAATTTGGACTAAATATTGATATTAAAGGTTATAACTTATATCTAGAAGGACCAACAGGTATAGGAAAAACTATATATGCACGAAATCTTTTAAATCAAGTTGCAAAGTCAAAACCTGTACCAAACGATTGGTGCTATCTATATAATTTTAATAATTCAAATGAGCCAGTTGCTGTTTCTCTTCCAGCTGGTCTTGGAAGTCAATTTGCAAATGATATGGATTCATTTATTCAAACTATAAAAAATGAAATTAATTCTGCTTTTAATAATCAAGATTTTGAAAAAGAAAAAGCTAATATTCAAAAAGAAGTTGAAGAAAAGAAAATTCGACTAATTGAGAAATTAAATAAAGATGCATTGAAACAAGGTTTTGAAATAAAAAATACATCTTCTGGTATTTATTTCTTGCCTATGATAAATGGAAAGACTTTAACAGAAGATGAATTTAATAGCCTTGATGAAAAAACCAAAAATGATTTTGAAGCTCGTTCTGTTTTAATACAACAACAAACAATAGATACAATGACAAAAATTAAAGACATGGAAAAGAAAGCAACAGAAAAAATGAATTCTTGGCAAAATAATATTGCTTTATTTGCAGTTACAATTCAAGTAAATGAACTTAGAAATAAATATAAAAAATTTCCTAAAGTTCAAGAATTCTTAAAAAATGTTCAAAAAGATATTTTAACTAACTTAAATGAATTTATAGAAGATGAACAAAAACCTATTGGTCCAATGAATATGCCAAGACAAGAAACTCAAAAACCATGGCACAAATATAAAGTAAATTTATTTGTAGATAATAGTAAATTATCTGGTGCACCAGTTATTATAGATTCAAATCCATCATTTTATAATTTATTTGGAAAGCTTGAATATGAAAATTCTTTTGGAACATTAAAAACAGATTTTACTCTTATTAAACCTGGTTTGATTCATCAAGCAAATGGTGGTTATATTGTACTTCAAGTAAGAGATTTACTTTCTAACCCTATAATTTGGGAATCTTTTAAAAGAGTTTTAAGAACTAAAGAAATACATGTAGATACATTAAAAGATTATCAAGTAAACACAGTTGCTATATCTAGTTTAAAGCCAGAACCTATACCAGTAAATATGAAAGTAATTTTAGTTGGTCCATCATATATATATTATCAATTATTAAATATGGATGAAGACTTCAAAAAATTATTTAAAGTTAAAGCTGAATTTGATGAAGAAGCACCTAGAACTGAAGCTAATATGTTTAAGATTGCACAATTTATTCATACTTTCTGTGAAAAAGAAAAAGCACCACACTTCAATAGTGGAGCTGTTGCAAAGGTTATAGAATATTGTTCACGAATGGTAGATAACCAAACTAAATTATCAACACAATTAAATGAAATAACTGAATTACTTGGTGAATCTTGCACATGGGCAAAAATGGATGGTGCAAAAGTAGTCACTGCAGCATACGTAAAAAAAGCTATAGAAGAAAGAATTCAAAGAGTTAATAAATATGATCAACGTTTAGTGGAAATGATACAAAATGGTACAATAATGATTGATACAACAGGAGAAAAAGTTGGACAAATAAATGGACTTTCTGTAATGAATGTTGGAGATTATTCATTTGGAAAACCTGCAAAAATTACAGCTAATACTTATGTTGGAAAATCTGGAATAGTAAATATCGAACGTGAAGTTGAAATGAGTGGAACAACTCACTCAAAAGGTGTAATGATTTTATCAGCATACATAGGAGAAAAATTTGCACAAGATAGACCTCTATCTTTGGCTGCAAGCCTTTGCTTTGAACAAATGTACAATGGTGTTGACGGAGATAGTGCATCAAGTACAGAACTTTATGCAATACTTTCTAGTTTATCAGAATTACCAATAAAACAAAATATAGCTGTTACGGGCTCTGTAAATCAAAAAGGAGAAATTCAACCTATTGGTGGATTAACAGATAAGATTGAAGGATTCTTTAATATTTGTAGGCTTCGTGGATTAACTGGAGATCAAGGAATTATGATGCCTTATCAAAATATTAAAAACTTAAATCTATGTGATGAAGTTATAAAGGCTGTTAAAGATGGTATGTTCCATATATATGCAATTAAATCTGTTGATGAAGGAATTGAGCTTTTAACAGGTGTTCCAGCAGGAAAGAAAAATAAAAATGGAGAATATCCTGCAGGTACAGTAAATTATTTAGTTAATGAAAAATTAAAGAAATATTCAAAAGCAGCTGAAAATAAAGATTAGAAAAGGATATATTTCAGATGAATAAAAAGATGATAATTATTTTAAAAGTCATTTCAATAATAATACTAACATTTTTAACTATACGCTTAACACTTATATGCGAGGCAGATATGTTTATACTTTATTTTTTAATGATTATATTTGCTTTTTTTATACCTACACTATCTAAAAAATGGAAGGTTATTATTATTTCTTTAATAATGCTTTTATATACTATTATACATATAATATTGGATGATTACTATGGTTTTGGAGCTTTATTATCTATAGTATTTGGACCTTTCATTTTTATTTTAGCTCCTGCAACTATTTTATATTTCGATTCATTAAGAGATAAAAAATTTGTAAAAACTAAAACTGATAGTACTGATTATTATAAATTTAAACTTGATCTAAATTATTATCGTGAAAAATTAACTGAGTATTCTCCATTAACTTTATGCTACTTAGATAATTTAAAATTTGATTATCCAAAAGATTTAATAGTTTCATTATTAACGTTAATACATAAAGGAGCAGTTTATATAAATGAAAATAAATTATTAAAAACAGTTAATTTTAATTTAGATTTATTATCTAGTTCTGAAAAATTTATTTATACCAATTGTATAAATGATGGTAAAATAATTCCTCCACGTATAATTGAAATGGAAAATAAATTAAAGGATGACGCAATAAAAAGTAAACTAATAAGAGAAAAAATAATAAAGTCTAAAAAGATTGCTATTTTTCTTCAAGCGTTAACAATTACTATTTTAATTATAGTATTATCTTTGCTTATGCTTTTTCTTTCATTTCTCTTAGAAATGCCAATTTTAGCTTTATTAGTAGTAATAGCACCTTTTGCTATTTTGGCTCTTTCAGAGAATGGTATAAACCCTTACACACATGTATATTCAAGGACTCATAAAGGTAAAGAAGTTAATAAAAAACTTTATCAACTAAAATCTTATCTAAAAGAATATGGTAATTTTAGTGATAAAACATCTCAAGAACTTACACTATGGGAAGATTATTTAATTTATTCTGTTATGTTTGGGATAAATAAAGAAATCATTGATGAATATTCAAAGTTTATAAAATAAATTCTTCAACTGTCAATTAAATAAAATTGACAGTTTATTTTTTATTTAAAGGTTTTATGATATAATAATTCTTGGTTAAAATATAATAAATATAAGGAGGCTTAATATGGAAAAAGTAATTGGTAAAAGAATACATGATTTTTCAAAACCAATTGATATCATGCAAACAATTTTAATCTTTTTAATTGCATTACTTGTTCCAACATTTTTAGGAAATTTAATTACAAATGTTTTTGGTAAAACAAGTATAATTGCTAGCAATTCTCAGCTTATTATTGGTTCAATAGTAAACACAGCACTAATAATTTCAGCTATAAATTTAAAAGGATTTGCAAAGATTTTAGGTGTTGTTACAATGCCAAGCATATCTACGATTTTAAGTGGTTATGTATTTCAAACAGCATCTCCATATATGACATGGATGATTCCTGCAATATGGCTTGGAAATTTTGCTTTAGTATATGCTTTCAAATTCTTTATGCTTTCAAAAAACAAAAATTATTTTTTAGCTGGAATTATTGGAATAGTAACTAAAGTTTTAATTATTGGTGCTAGTTTTAGCATTATAAATTATTTTGGTGTTTTTCCAGAAAAATTAGTAAGCAATTTACAAACTGCAATGACAGCAACACAGTTGATTACTGCATGTATTGGAACCGTTATAGCTTTTGTAATTTATATTATTGAAAAACAAGCAATAAAATCAAAATGAAAGTTGGGGACGGAGCAAACTTTCATTTTTGCAATTTTTCAATGAAAGTTGGGGACGGAGCAAACTTTCATTTTTGCAATTTTTCAATATGGGCAGAAGCAAAACAGATGATGTGAAGCAAAGCAAATGGACAAAACAAAATAGACGTGAAACAAACAAGGGGACGGAGCAAAATTGAAAGTTTGCTCCGTCCCTCTCTTTCACTTTCTTTTTTCCTGAATTGAAAGTCCGCTCCGTCCCCCTATTTCATTGTTTTAAATACTTTCCACCTACTGGGTTTATGTATTTACCATTTTCTCTTATTTCAAAATGTAGATGTGGTCCTGTTGCATATCCAGTCATACCAACTAACATTATTGCTTGTCCTTTTGTTACCTTTTGACCTTTCGTTACTAATAATTTTTGTGAATGCCCATATAATGTTGTTACTCCACCACCATGATCAATTACAACAGTGTTACCATATCCAGAAATCCAACCAGCTGTAATTACTGTACCATCTGCTGCTGCTACAACAGTTTTACCATTACATCCAGAACCAGCTATATCAATACCTGTATGCATTTTATACACTTTTAATACAGGATGTAATCTGTTTCCAAATGGTGAAGTTATTGTATAATATCCTGGCAAAGGCCAAGTCATTGTTCCACCTGTATATTGTGTTCCTTTTGAAGATGCAGCATTTATTTGTGCAACAAGCGCATCTGCTTGTTTTTGTAATTTATCAATAGAATCACTAAGTGTTTTTTCAGAAGTTGTTAAATCTGCTAAATATTCTGTTCTAACTTTCTTTGTATCACTCAAAGATTGTTTCTTTTCCTCTGCTTCTGCTTTTTTATTTTCACATAGTACTTTATCATTTTCCAATGCTTCTTTTTGTGATTCAATAGCACTTTTTTCTTCTTTAATTTCTTCAAGTAAGTTTCTGTCAAATTCCATAGCATCATCTAACAATTGTTTTCTATGCATAAAATCTGCCATACTATCTGATGTAAATAAAATTTCCCAATATGATGAAGTACCAGTTTCATAGTAAGAAACTGTTCTCTTTTGATATACTTCATTTTTTACATCAAATTGTTTTTGCATATAGTCAATATTATCTTCTGTTACAGAGATATTTTTTTCTAAGTCTTCAATCTCATCTTCTAATGAACTAATAGTGCTCTCTGTTGAAGATATTTTTCTATCTATATTATCTATTTCTGTTAATGTATCTTTCTTGTCTTGCTTTATATCATCTAATTTGTCTTTTTGTTCCGCAATATCTTTTTTAGTTTTATCTAATTCATTTTGAGCAGATGAAGCAAATACTGTTGTAAATAGCATTATACAAACCAAAAATATTGCTACAAATTTTTTCATCAGTATCCCTCCTTTTATACATCTAAATATTTACTAATAGACATAGAACTACCGATTGTACCAATTCCAACAGCAACTACAAAAAGTAATATTGACATAGAACCAAGGACTTCATTTACTGGCACTACAAAACTAAACATCTTATTTGCCTCAGCAAATTCTGCTAATCCACCATAAACTAGTCTAGTAACAATAAGAGTTATACAAGCTGCTAAAATTGCTATAATTAAACCTTCAATAATAAATGGAGCTTTAGTAAATCTATCAGTTGCTCCAACATATTTCATAATTGAAATTTCTTTTCTTCTTGAATAAAGTGCAAGCTTAATAGAATTCATCATTATAAAGCAACCTATAAGTATGAAAATAATAAGTAATGTCCATGTTACCACTCTTACAGTTATTGCCCATTTTATTACAGTTTCTGTAGTTTCAAAACCTTTTTCACTATGAATTTTTTCATATAATTCTGGTATACCGTGAATAGCATTTCGTATTGGTGATATATTTCCATTTTTCACATTATCAATTGTTAATTTAAATGATGGATGAAATGCATTATCTTCAACAGAAATTGCTTCAGCAAGCCCTAGTGCTTTTGCATCTTCATAGTTTTGCTCTGCAGTAACATATTCAATATCAGATATGCCATCTATTTGATAAAGTTTACTCAAAATAATTGTAACATCATCTTCTGTCACATCATTTACAAATATCTCAACTTTACTTTCACTTTCACTTACATCACCCATAAAAGAATTAGCATTCAAATATATTATATATAGTCCACCAATAAGAGTTAGCATAAAGAACATAGTACCTAAGCCGATAAAAAAGGTTTTCTTATTTTTTTTGATGCCCTCAATACTTTCCAAAATCCAATAGCCAATAGTATTAAAATTCATTTTGTATACACACCTTTCTTAATATCGCTATGAATCACACCTTTATCTATTTCTATAACTCTTTTTTGCATCTTATCTACAATCTCTTTAGCATGAGTTGCAACTATTACTGTTGTCCCTCTTCTATTGATATCATTAAGAAGCGACATAATCTCCCAAGCAGTATCAGGATCAAGATTTCCAGTTGGCTCATCTGCAATAAGCATCATAGGATTATTAACTAAAGCTCTTGCTACAGCCACTCTTTGCTGTTCTCCTCCAGATAATTCATCTGGATACATATTAGCTTTATTAAGTAATCCAACTAGAGATAAAGCATTTGGAACTTGTTTTTTTATAAGTTTAGAATTAGCTTCAATTACTCTCATAGCAAAAGCAACATTTTCATATACAGTTTTATCTTGCAAAAGCCTAAAATCTTGGAAAACTATACCCATACTTCTTCTTAGATAAGGTATGTTTTTTCTTGGCATATGAGTAATATCTTTTCCATTTATATATATTTTACCTACCGTAGGTTCAATTTCTTTTAAAAGTAATTTCATAAGAGTAGACTTTCCACAACCACTTGGTCCAATAAAAAATGCAAAATCCCCTTTTTCAATCTCTAAACTTACGTCATGCACTGCTTCAATACCTGTTGCGTATGTTTTAGATATATTTTCAAAAGTTATCATCGCGAGTCCTCCTCATTTTCCAATTTACTCATAATAATTCTATCAATAATTTCCATTTTGGTCAACAAAATCTATGTGAATTTTATAAGGAAAAATTTAGTAAACTGTCGATTAACATAAAAATAAGACTGCAAAATTTATATAAATGCAGTCTACATAAAAATATACTAATTTATTTTTTTA
This sequence comes from uncultured Clostridia bacterium, assembly GCA_947588905.1. Lineage (GTDB taxonomy): Bacteria > Bacillota > Clostridia > TANB77 > UBA1234 > UBA1234. The sequence goes on along the minus strand of CANQBB010000019.1, from coordinate 15,337 downwards.
CTTCCTCAACAATATATTTAGAAGTAATTTTATAATAATCCATAAGTTCTTTCCAGTTACCTGATTTACCAAATTCATCGTTTATACCAAGTTTAATTATTTTCTTTGGATATTCTTCACTTAATACATCTGCTACTGCTGTACCAAGTCCTCCTATTACATTATGATCTTCTACTGTAATTATCTTTTGAGTTTCTTTAGCAGCTTTTATTATTAAATCTTTATCTATAGGTTTTATTGTATGAATGTCTAAAACTCTAACATTTATATTTTCTCTTGATAATTCTTCTTTTGCCTTTAATGCCTCGACAACAGTTATTCCAGTAGCAATTATTGTTGCATCTGTTCCATTTCCATGTTGTATTCCTTTACCGATTTCAAATTTAAAATCATTTGTATAAATGTCTTCAGTAGCAGGTCTGCATAATCTTATATATACTGGTCCTTTATACTTTACAACTTCTTCTAATAAACATTGTGTTTCTGCATCATCTGCAGGAGAAATAACAGTCATATTAGGTAAAGATCTCATAAGAGATATATCTTCTAATGCTTGATGAGTTGCTCCATCTTCTCCAACTGTAATACCAGCATGAGTTGCAGCAATTTTAACATTTAAATTAGGATAAGCAATTGAAGTTCTAATTTGATCATATGCACGACCAGTAGCAAAAACTGCAAATGTACTAGCAAATGGAATCTTTCCTCCAATAGAAAGTCCAGCTGCTGTTCCAATCATATCTTGCTCTGCAATTCCCATATCAAAAAATCTTTCTGGATAAGCTTTTTTAAATTCTACTGTCTTCGTTGCACTTGCTAAATCTGCATCTAGCACAACTATATCTTTATACTTTTCTCCTAGTTTAACTAATGCTTCTCCATAACTATCTCTTGTTGCTTTCATTTATTTTATCATTCCTTTCAACATTATTTAAAAAAGTTTTTTCTATTTTAAATTAACTAAATATGATAAATTTTTCACATATTTTCAATGCATTTAATAGCTTCTTCATATTCTTCATAGTTAGGTGCCTTACCATGCCACGAAACTTTATTTTCCATAAATGATACACCTTTACCTTTTATCGTATTAGCAAGAATCATAGTTGGTTTATCTTGTGTTTTTGCTTTTTGAACTGCAGAAATAATTTCATCAAAATCATGACCATCAATTTCTATAACATTCCAACCAAATGCTTCGAACTTTTTATCTACTGGATTTACGGTCATTACTTCATCATTGGTTCCATCAATTTGCAAGTTATTATGATCGAGAAAAGCTATAACATTATCTAACTTATAATGACTAGATGACATAGCTGCTTCCCATACTTGTCCTTCTTGTATTTCTCCATCTCCCAATATTACATACACATAATTTTCTTTTTTATCCAACTTAAATGATAATGCTATACCATTTGCAACAGATAAACCTTGCCCTAATGAACCACTTGTAGCATCTACACCATTGGTTGATTTTGATGAAGGATGTCCTTGTAAATTGCTTCCTAATTTTCTAAAACTTTTTAAATCTTCTTTAGGAAAATATCCTTTTTCTGCAAGCACTGCATATAATGCTGGAGATGCATGTCCTTTTGATAAAATAACTTTATCTCCATCATTTAATAATTCAAAATAAATTGCAGTTAAAATATCTGCACATGAAAGAGAACCTCCTGGATGTCCAGAATTTGCTTCATATACTTCCAATAATATATCCTTTCTAACTTCTTTAGCAATTTCTTTTAATTCCATTTTATACAATCCTTTCTATTCTTCAAATTCTTTTTCAAAGCCTAATCCGATTGCTTCAGATACTGTAGTAACTATAACAAATGAATTTATATCTATTTCTTTTATTTTATCTTTAATCAAAGGTATTTCTCTTTTATTAGCTATACAAAAAAGAATTGTTCTTTCATTACCAGAATATGCACCTTTTCCATCTATAAGAGTAACACCTCTTTTTATATCATTCATTATATAATCAGAAATTTCTTTGGTTTTATTTGAAATAATAAAAATAGCTTTTGCATATTTACCACCATCAATTATAAAATCTATGATTTTAGTCATAACAAAAACTGATATTGCTGAATATAATGCTATTTCTATACTATCAAAAGTAAATGCAGCAACAGCAATAATTATTCCATCAATAACAAAAATAAGATCCCCTAAATTTAAATGTCTATATTTTGTTTGAATCAATTTTGCAAGTAGTTCTGTTCCACCTGTTGTACTTTCTCCCTTAATTGCTATTGCAATACCTATTCCTATAATTGTGCTTCCAAAAACTGCAGCTAATAACATATCTGTAGTTAAAGGTGTCCAATTAGTTGCAACACTCAACATTAGTGATAAAGATAGCATACCTAACAAAGTTCTAAATGAATATTTAAAACCTAATATTTTTATTGTCACTAAAAAAAGTGGTATGTTTAAAACAAGAGTTGTAATTGCAGTTGGAACATTAAAAATATAATAAATCATCATTGCAATTCCATTAAATCCGCCAGTTGTCAATTTAAGTGGTATCAATATCCATGCTTCACCTATACCAACTAATGACCCCCCAATGATTGCAAGCATACATTTAAAAATGTTTTCTAACTTTTTCAAATCAATCACACTTTCTCATTAAATAATTTTCATCTGCAAAAACTTATAATTCTTTTATTATTTTATCCAATGTTTCTGTTCCAATTCTTTTAAAATATTCTATTTTTTCTGAATAATCAACATTATTATTTTCCATTAAATTTTCAACATAATCTAATATTTTATCTACTGCAATTTCATCATAAGTACAAACTGGAGTCATATTTATCATTTCTAGAAATCCATCTATTTTAGGATCATATGAAATTCCAATAGTAGGAACATTCATAACTGCCGAAAAAACAAGTGCATGTAATCTAACACCAATATTTATATCCATCAATCCCATTGTTCCTAATATTTCAGATGGTAAATATCTATTAGGCATTAAAATGGCAGAATCTTCATGCTTCATTTTATGCATAATTATTTTACTTATCTCTGCATCTTTTGGTTTATGAAATGGGAAAAATACAATTCTAGCATTATATTTTTCAACTAATTTATCTGCAAGTTCTGCAAACAAATCAGTTCTATCTTTATCTTTCCATTCTCTAACAGAAAGACCAATTAGTTTTTGCCCTTCCTTAAATCCATGAACATTATCATATAAAATTTTTAAACATCTCTCTTTTGGTGGAGGTTCCATCATAAAAATCATGTCAGAAGAAAAACAAATTTTTTCTTCTTTAATTCCTAATTCTTTTGCAAAATTTATTGCATGTTCATCTCTTAAAGCAACTAATTTTACACTTTTTTTATTTAAAGTTTTTCTTGTCATTCTTCTATATAATTTAGTTGATAATGGTCCGATTCCTTGATATGCAATACAAACTTTCTTACCTAAAAATTGTGCTAGTTTAACAATTCCTAAGTAATACCATATACTTTTTTTGCTTGTAATATCTTGAAATAACGTTCCACCACCACTTACAACTACATCAGATTTTTTAATAGCCTTTATTATTTCTTTAAATTTATATCTATCATAAGCTTGTACATTATATAATTCTTTTGTTCTTTCTGGATTTGATGAAAGAACAATAAGCCCATAATCTCTTCTTGCTAGAAGCATTGACATAGTTTCAATCATTGCTTCATCTCCAGTATTATTAAAGCCATAATAACCTGAAATAAGTACGTTTTTCATCTTATCACTCCTATTATTTTAACGCTCCCTTTGCTGCTTCCATTTCGGCTTCTTTTTTACTTTTTCCAGTACCTTTTCCTAGAAGTTTTCCGTTACAATATACTTCAGAAATAAAAGTTTTGTTATGCTCTGGACCAGTCTCTCCAATAATTTTATATTCAATTTTAACTTCACCATTTTTCTGCAATTTTTCTTGCAATATTGTTTTATAATCTTTACTACCTTCTGTTAAATATTCTTCTATTTTTTTTATTATATTAGGCAAAATAAATTTCTTTGCTTCTTCAATACCACCATCTAAAAAGATAGCACCTATCACAGCTTCAACACTATCTGCCAAAATAGAGTTTCTATATCTGCCATTTATTTTTTCTTCACATTTTCCTACATTTAAAAAATCACTAAAGCCATAGTTATTTGCAATTTCTGCTAAAGAATCTTCACAAACAGAATAAGCTCTGGTTTTAGTCATTTCTCCTTCAGATAAATTTGGATAAGTTTTATAAATATATTCACTAGATATCAACTCTAAAACAGCATCTCCTAAATATTCAATTCTTTCATTGTGAATTTTTCCTTTAACTTCATTTGCATATGAAGTATGTGTTAAAGCAGTATCTATCAGGCTTTTATCTTTAAACTCATAACCTATTATATCACTTAATTTCATGTTATACCTCCAATAATTTTTCCATACAATTAAAAATCATTCCAAATAGAAGTGCTTATGACTTTATCTGGAATGACATTTAATCTTATTGATTATTTTTAATGTATTCTACTACATCATTTACTGTTGCTATCTTTTCCGCTTCACTGTCTGGTATTTGCATATCAAATTCTTCTTCTAAAGCCATAATAAGTTCAACAATATCTAATGAATCAGCACCTAAATCATCAATAAATGAAGTATCCATTTTTATACTATCTTCTTCTACTCCAAGTTGTTCAATAATAACCTCTTTTACTTTTTCTAAAATTGCATCTGGATTCATTCCAAATGACCTCCCTTCAATTTCATATATGTATAACTCTACAAAAATACAATATTATATGTTAGAATAATTGTCAATATATTTTTTATCTTCTTATAAAATAATTGCTATATCTAATAATATATGTAAACAAAAAAATATAATACACAAAAATAGGGAGCAATTTAATCTCCCTATTTTTTATTTACATAAATTATTTATCTAATCTCATTAAAATGGTTGCTACTTCTGCTCTTGTTGCTTTTCCTTTTGGATCAAAATAATTATCGTTTTTACCTTGCATCAAACCTTTTTTAGCTACTGTTTCAACATGCTCTTTCGCATATTCAGATATTTCATCAATATCTTCAAAGTCTGTTTTTGCATTTTTATTATTTGATATTTTAATTTTCATTTTATCCATATATCTTTCAATTATTGTAGCTAAATCTTCTCTTGTTATCTCCCTATCTGGAGCAAATTTATTATCTCCTATTCCATTTACTATTCCTTTCTTAGTTGCCCAATATATAGCATTTGAATAATATGCATCCTCATCAACATCATCAAATGTTGCCTTCTTATTTGTTTCAGTTCCAGATAATCTATATAAAGCTGTTACTAATAATCCTCTAGTCATATTTTTATTTGGTTCAAAATTTTCTTCAATTATTCCATCAAATAATTCTTTTTCAACAGTATATTCTACTGCATCATAATACCAATCATCTGGACTTACATCATTATAAATACTTTTTTCTTCTATTGGTTCATAGTAATTCATAATCTCTGCAGTTATATTTATAACATTAGTTATCCATTCTTTTGATATATCAGAAGTAACATATATATTACCTATTTTTTCTACAGTAATATTTCCACTTAAGAAATAATGTTCTGTCTCAGCTAATATTTTAGCAAAGTCTTCAAACGATTCTGAATAAGAATTATATTTTTTAAGAGTTAATTTATTATCTCCTGATATATTAGAATCATCATAAATATTAAATAAATTTTTAAATTTATTATTTGTATTCATTGATGTTTCTTGTGTAGCAACAGCTAATAAGAATATACTTGAAACATTATAATCATTTTGTATTTTAATTATATCTTTAATTGTATCATCATTTAAAATGTCTTTTTTAATTGCTTTTGCTTTATCATTTGAAAATCTTTCATCAAGCCATTTATTTATAATCATTTCAAGTTCTTTTTTATTTAATCTAGGTAATTCAAATGTTTCATCAAATTTAGCAGATGTATTTTGAGATATTATATATCCATTTATTTCGTATGAAGGAAACTCTGAATTTATAGGATTCTCTTCTATAGGTAATTTTTCTCCAGATGTTAAGTTCTCATTAGTAGGTAAATTTTCTATTGTAGGAGTTTCTATTATTGGTGGTATTTCTACTGATGGTGGTGTCTCCACTGCTGGTGGGGTTTCTACTGATGGTTTTATATTTTTACCACTATCAGGTTTATTTTTTTGTTTTAATGATTCATCATATCCACATATACTACATATATTTCCAACAAATTGATGTCTTTGTACTAACCTTTGTGTACATCCTTCATTAGTACATTTCCTATAATGATTTGATTTATTATATTCATATGTACTAGAATAATTATGTTCTAATTTTTCTATAATTTGAGTTTCTCTTTTATCACATTTTCTACAAGTTCTTTTCTGTATTCCATTAGTTTTACATGTTGCTTCTCTTGTTACTGTCCATTCTGTCCAATTATGCTGTGTTGGTGGTATATCTCTCGTTGTTTTGCTTAAGCATTTACTACATGTTCCTGTTTCTTTTCCTACCTTTGTACACGTTGGGGCTTTAGTTACTACATACTTATAATCATGCTGACATGTTCCAACCATTTTATTATATCCACATACCATACATACCTCTCCATTATGATATCCTAAATAAAAATTATGATTTTCTTTCTTTTTATTTCCGCAGTTCTTACATACCAAATAATGATAGTTAACAGCTCTATTTTCAATTGATGTCGTTAATGGATAGTCATGTTCTAATTTATTTATTGACCTTGTTTCTATAGTTTGGCATATTTTACATATCCTTTTTTCCGTTCCTTTCGCTTTACATGTTGCTTCTTTTGTTACTAACCATGGTGTCCAATCATGCTTGCATTTTACGAATCCACAAACTATACATTTTTCAGTAGTTCCATTATTGTAATATTCATGTTTTTCTTTTTGTTTAGTTCCACATCCTCTAGAGCATAAAATATAGTGATAATTAGAATCTTTTGTATATTTACTTTCTGGAGCTAAAAATGGGAAGTCATGTCCAAGTGCACTTCCACTTGTTATTCCACATTTTGTACATGTTTTTGGACTTGTGCATGTTGCTGCTTTATAGCTATGACCAGTTGCAAGTATCGCTTGAAATTCCACATAATCACATTTCCTACACGTTCTCTTTTTTATTCCTGATGCTGTACATGTTGCTTCTTTAGTTATTATCCAATCTGTCCAGTTTCCATGTGTACAATTTTTTGTTCCTGATGTACTAGCTTTATAATAACATACTGTACATTGCCCATTCACCATATTGTGTTTTGCTTGTTGTTTATTTTTACATACTGAACAAGTTCTTGCATGATATGTAGCATTATCCACTACATATGCTCCATATTTATGTCCTAATGCACTTCCACTTGTTGCTCCACATTTTGTACATGTTTTTGGACTTGTGCATGTTGCTGCTTTATAGTTATGACCAGTTGCAGGTATTGTCTGAAATTCCACATAATCACATTTTCTACACGTTCTCTTTTTTGCCCCTGCTAATGTACAAGTTGCCACTTTAGTTATTGTCCAATCTGTCCAATTTCCATGTGTACAATTTTTTGTTCCTGATGTACTAGCTTTATAATAGCATATTGTACATTGCCCATTTACTATATTGTGTTTTGCTTGTTGTTTATTTTTACATACTGAGCAAGTTCTTGCATGATATGTCGCATTCTCTACTACATATGCTCCATATTTATGTCCTAATGCACTCCCACTTGTTGCTCCACAATATTTACATTTTGCTGGACTTATACATGTTGCTGCTGAATAGTTATGTTCTAATTTTGCTAGTGTTTCAGTTTTTCCTTTTACTCCACATCTACGACATATTTGTGTTTTACTTCCTGTTTTTGTACATGTTGCAGATGTCATACTCCAATAATAACTATGTCCAAGTGCTTTTACTGTTCTTACATCAATAAAACTTCCACAACTACACATCTTTTTTTCTTGTCCTGCTACTGTACAAGTTGCAGCTTTAGTTGTTTTCCATGTATAACTATGTTTATGAGTAGTAGTTGTTGCCGCATTAACTATAGTGCAAAAACTTATTAGTAAAAGTATCATTAAAATACAACACACATATTTTGATTTCTTCATATGTGATTCCCCCTTTTTATAATAACTATCTTAGGGTCTACATTATATTGTAATTTAGTCTTACATATAACATAATTATACCATCTTTTTCTATATATGTAAATATTTTATGTCTTTATACATCTCTGAAAGCACTTGATATTAGGCGATTTTATTATCCTTGTTCTTATATTATGTAAAGTATTTCTTTTGCATTTTATATATTTAAAAGCCTTGCTTCCGTAATAAAAAATTAAAAATATTTAATTTTCTTATATAATGCTTTGCATAACATATTTTGTATTATTTTTATTTTAAAAAAAAAATTTAAAAACATCTCAAAATATTAAAATTATTTCTAATATTTTGAGATGTTAAAAAAATTTTTATATATATTTTATTTTAAATTTATAGTTTATTTATCTAATTTCATTAAGATGGTTGCTACTTCTGCTCTTGTTGCTTTTCCTTTTGGATCAAAATAATTATCGTTTTTACCTTGCATCAAACCTTTTTTAGCTACTGTTTCAACATGCTCTTTTGCATATTCAGATATTTCATCAATATCTTCAAAATCTGTTTTTGCATTTTTATTATTTGATATTTTAACTTTCATTTTATCTATATATCTTGCAATTATAGTTGCTAAGTCCTCTCGTGTTATTTCTTCATCTGGAGCAAACTTATTATTTCCTATACCATTTACTATTTCTTTATTAGTTGCCCAATATATAGCATTTGAATAATATGCATTTTCATCAACATCATCGAATGTTGATTTTTTTGAAGTTTTCGAATTAGATAATCTATATAAAACAGTTACTAGCATTCCTCTTGTAATTTTTATATTTGGTCCAAACTCTGTATCACTCATCCCATTAAAAATTTTTTCATCTATTACATATTGTGTTGCATCATGATACCAATCTTGTTTATCTATATCATCAAATATATCTTCAACCTTTTTTTCTACTTCCACTTCTTTTTCATATCCACAAACTGTACATTTATTATTTTTAAATTTATGTTTTTGCGATACTTCTTCTCCACATATATCACAAGTATTGTAATGATATTCATCATCATATTCATAATCTTCAGAAAACTCATGCTCTAATTTGGCTATTGTTTTTGTTACTACATCTCCGCATTTACTACAAGTTCCAGTTTCTTTTCCAGTTTCAGTACATGTTGCTTCTTTAGTAATTTTATATACATAGTCATGTGAACACTCTTCTTCTGAGTCATCAATTTTTTTATAATATTTTAATATTTCTTCTGAAATTTCAACAACTTTTTTTATCCATGTTTCACTTCCAATATACAACTTTCCAATTGATTGAATAGTATAATTCCCTGCTTTAAAATAATACTGACTATCGGCAATTAACTTTCCAAAATCTATAAATGATTCTTTATATGTATCATATTTTTTATAATATCTGCCAGAATTATTTACAACATAGCCAGAATCACTTTCTCCTTTCAATGAAAACAAGTTTTTTCCTTTTGCAGCTATTGTAGTATCAGAAAGACCTAATTGTTGTTCGACAGTTGCAACCGCAACTACAAATACTGGAGATATTTTATAAGTATTTTGAACTTCCATTATTCCATCAATTCCATCTTTATTTAATATTTCAGATTTTAATTTTTGAACTTGAGAATCTGAATATCTTTCCTCTATCCAATCATATATAGTATTTTCAAATTCTTCTCTAGTTAATTTTGGTAGAGCATTAGCATCTCCTATTCTAACAGAAGTATCAACTGTTACTATATAATACTCTATTTTTGATGAATCATTTGCTGCTAAAACCATCAAACTAAAACTAGTAATCAATAAAACAATTATTAAACAAATAAAGTATTTTAATTTTTTCATTAAAAGGTTCCTCCTATGTAAAAATATTTTTAGTTAAACTTAAATAAATTTAATCCTATGTCTTCATCAAAATATCTATCAACATTTCCATCTATAATATTGATTACCATTTCACAAGTTGCACTTACAATAGCTCTATTTAAATGTCCACCGAATACTTTTCCATTGCTATCTCCTGCACTCATATGAATATGTGAATAGAATTCTCCATCCATTCTATTTATTGTACCAGTTAAAGATACAATTTCAAAATTTCCGCTAAAACTATTTGAATAATATTTTTTCTCATCAACATTAAATACTCCTACTGTAAAATTATTTGTTGCACCTAAAGCAGATACACTCGCAAGTTTAATATTTTCTTTTAATGCTATTTCTCTAATTTTGTCTAATATTTCTTCATCTTTGTCAATCCTCATTATAATTGTATTTTCAAATCTCCTATATTCCATGTTATCACTCCTTTTTATTTTCTTGTCTTATTATATCATTATATAATTGGATTTAAAAGTTTTCTTTAACACAAAACAAAAGGAACTGTAATAAATTTTTACAGTTCCTAAACTTTATTTATTTAATTAGCCTTCGATTTCAGAAACGATACCAGCACCAACTGTTTTACCACCTTCACGAATAGCGAATTTTAATCCTTTTTCGATAGCGATTGGTGTGATTAATTCGATTTCCATTGTAACATTATCTCCAGGCATAACCATTTCAGTTCCAGCAGGTAATGTAATAACACCTGTAACATCTGTTGTTCTGAAATAGAATTGTGGTCTGTAGTTACTAAAGAATGGTTTGTGTCTTCCACCCTCTTCTTTAGTTAATACGTATACTTCACCTTTAAATTTTGTATGTGGGTGAATTGTTCCTGGTTTAGCAAGAACTTGACCTCTTTCAATTTCGTTTCTTTGAATACCTCTTAAAAGAACACCGATATTGTCTCCAGCTTCAGCTTGGTCAAGAAGTTTTCTGAACATCTCAACACCTGTAACAACAGTTTTTCTTGTTTCTTTAGCGATACCAACAATTTCAACTTCATCTTGAAGTTTAACAACACCTCTTTCAACTCTACCTGTAGCAACAGTTCCTCTACCTGTAATTGAGAATACGTCCTCAACTGGCATTAAGAATGTTTGATCTACTGGTCTTTCTGGTGTTGGAATATAAGTATCAACTGTATCCATTAATTCTTTGATGCATGCATATTCTGGAGCATTAGGATCTGTAGATGTAGACTCTAATACTTTTAATGCAGAACCTTTAATGATTGGTGTTGTATCTCCAGGAAAATCATATTTAGTAAGTAAGTCTCTAACTTCCATTTCTACTAATTCTAATAATTCTGGATCATCAACCATATCACATTTATTTAAAAATACTACGATATAAGGAACACCAACTTGTCTAGCAAGTAAAATATGTTCTCTTGTTTGTGGCATAGGACCATCAGCAGCTGATACAACTAGGATAGCACCATCCATTTGTGCAGCACCTGTAATCATGTTTTTAACATAGTCAGCGTGACCTGGGCAGTCAACGTGTGCATAGTGTCTAGCATCTGTTTGATATTCAACGTGAGCTGTGTTAATTGTGATTCCTCTTGCTCTTTCTTCTGGAGCACCATCGATTTGATCGTAAGCTTTGAATTCAGCTTCTCCCTTTAATGATAATACTTTTGTAATAGCGGCAGTTAAAGTAGTTTTACCATGGTCAACATGTCCGATTGTTCCAATGTTAACGTGTGGTTTAGTTCTTTCAAATTTCTCTTTAGCCATTTTTATTTCCTCCTTATTTTATATATATTTTTAAATTTTAAAGTCTTTTTAATGATTACATTTTATAAAAGTTAATTCAAAAAATCAACATGTAATCTTATTTATTTTTTTGAGCTGTAATAGCTTCTAATATTGACTTTGGAACTTCCTCATTATGGCTTGGTTCCATAGAATATGTTCCTCTTCCTTGAGTTCTAGATCTAAGATCTGTTGCATATCCAAACATCTCTGAAAGTGGAATGAAACATCTAATTTCTTGCATTCCGTTTTTTGCTTCCATACCTTCAAGTCTACCTCTTCTTGCATTAACGTCTCCAATAACATCTCCCATATATTCTTCAGGAACTACAATTTCAACTTTCATAATAGGTTCCAAAAGAACTGGTTGAGCTAATTTACAACATTCTTTGAATGCCATTGAAGCAGCAATCTTAAATGCCATTTCTGAAGAGTCAACTTCATGGTATGAACCATCAACTAATGTAGCTTTAACATCAACAACAGGATATCCTGCTAAAATACCAGTATTTGTAGCTTCTCTGAAACCATCTTCTGTTGGTTTAATATATTCCTTAGGAACAGCACCACCAACGATTTTGCTTTCAAATTGAATTCCTGAGCCTGGCTCTAATGGCTCTAATTCGAACCATACATCACCATATTGACCTTTACCACCTGATTGTCTAATAAATTTACCTTGAGCTTTAACTTTCTTTCTAATTGTTTCTTTATATGCAACTTGTGGTGCACCAACATTAGCTTCAACTTTAAATTCTCTCTTTAATCTATCAACAATAATATCAAGGTGTAATTCACCCATACCAGCAATAATAGTTTGACCTGTTTCTTGGTTTGTATAAGTCTTGAATGTTGGATCTTCTTCTGCTAATTTACTAAGAGCTATACCCATTTTTTCTTGGTCAGCTTTAGTTTTTGGTTCGATAGCAATAGAAATAACTGGTTCTGGGAAATCCATTGATTCAAGAATTACTGGTGCTTTTTCATCACATAATGTTTCACCAGTTGTTACTTCTTTTAATCCAACTGCAGCAGCGATATCTCCAGCAAAAACTTTATCAATATCTTCTCTGTGGTTAGCATGCATTTGAAGTATTCTACCAATTCTTTCTTTTTTATCTTTGTTAGCATTTAATACTGATGTACCAGCATCAAGTGTTCCAGAATAAACTCTAAAGAAACAAAGTTTTCCAACGAATGGATCTGTTGCAATCTTAAATGCTAATGCTGAAAATGGTTCTGCATCACTAGCATGTCTATCTTCTTCTTCACCAGTTTCAGGGTTTACACCTTTAATAGCTGGGATATCAACAGGAGCAGGCATATAATAAATTATATTGTCTAGTAACTCTTGAACACCTTTATTCTTGTATGAAGAACCACAACAAACTGGAGTAACTTTACAAGCTATTGTTCCAATTCTTAGTCCTTTTCTGATTTCATCATCAGTAAGTTCTCCACCATCAAGATATTTCATCATTAATTCTTCATCTTGTTCTGCAGCAGCTTCAACCATTTCTTGTCTATACTTTTCAGCTTTTTCTTTCATATCATCAGGAACTTCAGTTTCTTCTATTTCTAAGCCTTTATCATCTTTATGAATATAAGCTTTCATTTTAATTAAATCGATTACACCTTTAAATTCATCTTCTGCTCCAATAGGTAATTGAACAGGAACAGCATTAGCATGTAATCTAGTTTTCATTTGCTCTACGCAACCGTAGAAATCTGCACCAGTAGTGTCCATTTTATTAACATAGCACATTCTTGGTACATTATATCTATCTGCTTGTCTCCAAACAGTTTCAGATTGTGGTTGAACTCCACCTTTAGCACAAAATACTGTTACTGAGCCATCAAGAACTCTAAGAGATCTTTCAACTTCAACAGTAAAATCAACGTGGCCTGGTGTGTCAATAATGTTGATTCTGTGATCTTTCCAGAAACAAGTAGTAGCAGCAGAAGTAATTGTTATACCTCTTTCTTGCTCTTGAGCCATCCAGTCCATAGTTGCTGCACCTTCGTGAACTTCACCAATCTTATGAGTCTTACCAGTATAGAATAATATTCTCTCAGTTGTTGTTGTTTTACCAGCATCAATGTGAGCCATTATTCCAATATTTCTAGTTTTCTCTAGTGAAACTTTTCTTTCGGTAGCCACTTTATTTTCCTCCTTCTTTTATTTATCGAATGTATAATTTATTTATTATTTAAATATTATTTTTGCTTAACAGAAATCTATTTTAGTCTCTGGAATTTGCATCAAAAATTGTAATTTTCGGAATTTTTAGGTTTGTGCGTGCGCGGAAGCGTATCGAGATACGCTGAGCACTAAGACAATTAAAAATATTTCGCAAGGCGCTGATTTTTCATGCAAAATTCTTTCCAGAAATTTATTTTTTACCTCTGGAATTTGCGTCAAAAATTGTAATTTTCGGAATTTTTAGGTTTGTGCGTGCGCGGAAACGTACTTATGGTACGTTGAGCACCAAGCAAATCTAAAATATTTCGAAAAGTGCAGTTTTTCACGCACAATTCCTACCAGCGGTAGTGAGCAAAAGCCTTATTAGCTTCAGCCATTCTATGAGTATCTTCTTTCTTTTTGAAAGCTCCACCCATTCCGTTTATAGCATCCATAATTTCGTTAGCAAGTCTTTCTTTCATTGTTTTTTCATTACGTTCTCTAGCATATCTTACTAACCATCTTAATCCTAATGCTTGTCTTCTTTCAGGTCTAATTTCCATTGGTACTTGGTATGTTGCACCACCAACACGTCTAGCCTTAACTTCAAGAACTGGCATTACATTATTCATAGCTTCTTCAAAAGCTGCTAATGCATCTTTTCCAGTTTTTTCTGCAACTATATCAAATGCACCATAAACAATCTTTTGAGCAACTGTTTTCTTACCGTCTTCCATAACATTGTTGATAAGCTTTGTTACAACCTTGTTATTATATACTGGGTCTGGTAAAATATCTCTTTTTGCTACATAACCTTTTCTTGGCACTTTACTTCCCTCCTTATAATACTAACATACTATAAAATACCGTATGTCAAGGTACTCTGAAAGCCCATGCTTCCATTTAGTGCTTCGTTATATATTATTGGATAGTTACAAAATCGTAACAAAAATCATCTAATCTATATATAAAAAGCACAATTTTCTAAATCATTTTCATACTTATCTTAAAACCTAATGATGTAAATTCAAATCAAAAGTAGTGAGATGCAAGGCAAATCAATTGAAAAAAGCGGAAACGTATCGAGATACGTTGAGCATTTTTGAGATTGATTTAACGCAGCAGATTACTGCTTTTCATTTGAATGCAATTTTAATCAAAATTGATGAGATACTAGGCAATTGGAATTTTTGAAAGCGAATTCGTACACATGGTACGTCGAGCATTAAAAAATTCAATTACAACTTGATTCTCTCCAAATTCAAATCAAAAGTAGTGAGATGCAAGGCAAATCAATTGAAAAAAGCGGAAACGTATCGAGATACGTTGAGCAT
>CANQBB010000018.1 GCA_947588905.1 uncultured Clostridia bacterium | reverse complement strand
CTTAACACTGTTATTGCTATCTCTACTATTACATCTTTATAGTTATTACTTCCTACATATGATATTGTTCCTGTTGTTTGTCCTTCACTTATTCCTTTTATTGTTATACTTTCTGTTCCTACTGTTATTGTTGCTATTCCTGTATTTACTTCTACTTTTCCAGATATATCTCCATTATATTTGTATTTCATGCTTATGCTGTTTCCTGCTACCAATGTTACTTTATATTTATATTTTGCTACTCCATTTTCATCTATCGTTGGTGTATTATTTCCTTCTACTATTCCTTGTCCTTCACTATTACTTGAATTATCTGGTATTGTCATATCATATGTTCCTGTTGCTTTTGTTATTTCATAGTCTCTTGTACTTCCTACTAATTCATAATTTTCTACCCTTCTTTGTCCTCCTGTTACACTTATTAATGTTACTGTTGTTGTATATTTTCCTGCATTTCTTTCTTTGGTTTGTGATATATTTAACGTTTCTCCAGTTACTCCACTATTTACACTTGCTGTTGGAGCATGTAACGCACCATCATATACAAATGTTGATTGTCCTCCCCATGTTACATTTACACTCTTTGGATTTATTTTCCATGTTAATGTTATATCTCTTGTTGTTCCATCTTTCCACTTACATACATCCTTATCTATTATTTTTATTACTGCCGTATATTCTCCAGCATTTATTCCTGTATTTCCTGTTATTGTCATCTTAGCTGAATCATATCCAGAAATATTTACTGTTTGTGATTTTCCATTATATGTATATGTTCCTACCACTTGTGGAATTGGTAATTCTTCTTGAATTATTTTATGTGGTCCTACTAATGCTGGATCACTTGTTACTATTACTTGATTTCCATCTCCATTTTTTCCTATAACATCACATCTATACCATTTATCTGTTTCTCCTACTGTCACTGGCAATGTTGAATTACTTTCTGCAAAATTTTGTGTACTTGTCCATGTTTTACTTAATGGTGTATATGGTCCTTCTTTTTTATCTGCTACATACCATTTATAATCTAATTTTGCCCCTTCTGTTTCTATTTTTAAATTGGTTTTATCTCCAACATTTCCAATGTAATCATAAGGATGGTTAAAAATTGTTGGTTCTATTTGCCAATTTAATATAAATTGACCAGGAAGTACATTGTATTTATATGTTCCATCTGGATTTTGTATATCTTCAAAATATATTCCTTTAAAAACTCCAGTTGTTGCAACTGTTCTTAAATCAGTTCCAGCAATTTCTGCCTTAACATATTTCTTAGCCTTATTAAATGTACTAGATTTTCCTGCTATATATGCATAATAAGGATATCCTCTAGCTGCCATGTTATTTGAAGTATGCCATAGAAATTTATTTGTTTTCATTCCAAGAATTAGTTCTGATTGCATACCAGAATTAGCTCTCCATTTTATTTCCCCTCTATTATAGCAGTAATCTACATAAGAGTCTCCTCCGCCATATTGTATATATATACCTGTAACATATGCACCATCCCATGAATCATTTAATGAATCATAAACAGTTCCAACATTATAGCAATGATCAATGTAGAGTTTATTTCCTATTCCAACTATTCCCGAGTTATAATGATTTCCACTTGTTAAATTACCAGCATTTCCACAATAACTTACAGTTGTTTTAGTAGCATACCTAGCATCTGATATTATTCCTCCAAGAACTCTATCACTAACACTACCATTTGCATAGTTAAAACATTCTTTTACAATATTAGTATAAGCTGGTGAATTAGCTATTCCAGCAGCACCACCACCGAGTGCTAAATGTTCCTCTATTTATGCATCTTTGTATAGTTGTTCCACCAAATTTCCAAATAATTCCATTGTTTTGGCCATTTCCAATATTCTTACAATTACTAAGTATAAAACTATTTGTATCATGACTTTCCATGTTTGCTGAGCTTATAATACCTTCGTTACAATCTGCAGTATTGATTGCATATTTAATGTAACTTCCCTTTCCATTTGGGTGTACAGCATTTACAATACCTTCTGCTGCCGGTGCTGAATTATAACAATTATAAATATGAGTATTTGCTACATTTATATATCCTACAATTCCCGCATTTGTTCCTCCTGATATATAAGCAGTATTTTTACAATTTTTTAAAGTTCCTGCAAAAAGTCCGTGATATTCCTCCTACACAGTTAGCACCACTTATACTTATATTATTTATACAATTCTCAACAGTTCCATTATTAACACTTTGTCCAACAATTCCACCAACATAATATCTACCATATATTCCAGTACCATTTACAGTAATATTTTTTATTGTAGCTTTATCAATATATCCAAATAATCCAGCATTATCTAGCCATGCATTATTTATGTTTATATTTGATATCGCATATCCATTTCCATCAAATGTTCCTTTAAATGGACATGTTGCAGTTCCTATTGGTGTATGATTATTACTTGTTCCACTTAATGTTATATTCTTCACTAAATATACTGTTTTTCCTGCAAATGTTGTTCCAGAATTTACCTTGCCAGCAAATGCTTTTAATTCGCTTTCATTTCGTATTATATACATATCTGCTGATGCATTAAAATTTGTCATTGTTGATACCGTTCCAGCATTATAATACACATACACTTGCTTGGTTATGCTTTCTCCACTTTCATCTTCTAACTTTATTACTTTTTCTCCACCTGTTGGTATCCATTTATCTTCTTCTGTTGGTGCTTCTGGATTTTCACTTATGCAAAAACTTCCTATTTTAACATCTCCAGAAAAAATTATTTCATTTGTATCTTCATTTATTTCATAATTTTTCTCTGAGAGTTTATTGTATATAACATCATCTCCATCTACTGTATGCACCCCATTCTTTCTAATGTTTTTGCACACAAAAATTATTGTAAATATTAGTATAAATATAACAATTATAGTTAATAAAAATCTTGCCCAATTCTTATTTTTCATTAGCTATATCCCCTTTTTTATAAATATATATTACTTAATTAAAATTGTATAATACTTGCAATATACTGTCAATACTCGTTTTGGAACATAATATAAATTTTCCATATCTAAAAAAATAAAATCAAAAGGTCGTTTATTCAAACGACCTTTTGATTTTTTAATTTCTAGATTCACCTCCAATAAACTTCATCAATCCATACAATACCGATACTTGTCCAAACCTAGAAAGAAAATCTAAGTTGTAGTCCATCAATATATTCTTTATCGTGATTTCCCACTGGAATGTTGTGATGCCAACCCATCCTGCTAGCAGCAAAAACTTTACCATGTATGCTGCCCAGTCCAAAAGTTCTAACAAAAGAAATAGTGTAACAAATGCCAGTATTCCACCAGTGAACGAACGAATTACGTAGTTTTTATTCTGAAAGTGCACAGCAATCATAGATATAATCACTGCTTTAATGCAAAGCCTTGCCCAATCAGCACTCAATAAAGCCTGCCTAAAAGAGCAATAGTTTGCAGATGTAATCGTCTCACCTCCTCCAATAACTCCGTAGTAAACGGCAATGATAGCCGTTTTGAAGATGTTGCCAACATAGGTAAGTGTTCCAAGAAAGATGAAAAACACAACGAAGTAGGTTATGAAGTTCTTAACATTCTCCTTTCTCTGTCTCTTTTCCGCCTTTTTCCAAGGAGCTTCCTTCCGAGTGTAGTGAGCGTTTGCCATTGAGAAATTCTCCTTTCAATCTATCTAAAATTTATAATTTCAACACATATTATATCATGATTATGTAAATTATGCAAACATTCTATACAAAATTGTTATAATTTCTGAACGTTTTATTGGATTTTCTGGCATAAAATAACCATTTTCATATCCTTTTACTAATCCTAACCCACTCATCTTTTCAATAAATTTATATGACCAACGTGTTTTTAATACATCTGTAAATTCCAATCCTAACTCATATTTATCATTTATCAAATATGATAATACTTTAATAGTTTCTTCTCTTGTTATATTTTCATCTGGTTTAAATATTCCATTACCATATCCATTCATAATACCTGCTTTTGAAACTACATTTATATATCCGCTAGCCCAATGATTATTTACATCCATATATATTGTCTCTTCTTTTCCAACATTATATCCTAACACCCTGCATATTAAAGTTGCAAATTCTGCTCTAGTTAATGATGTTTCAGGCTCAAACATGTTTTGCGTTTTACCTTCTATCCAATTATTTTCTTTAGCATAATAAATTTCATCTTTTGCCCAATATGTATCAGGTACATCAAAAAAGTTATCAAAATCTTCACCTATAATATATTTATAATAGTTCCATGTATCTGCTGTTTCTTGCCCCAAACTCCAACTTCCACTTCCTTTTAAATTATATTTATTTATTAGTTCTAATTTTTTAGTTATACTTTTTTCATTTTCATACCAAAAAATATAATTACCAACACCTAGTGTTTTCCCATTTATAACTGGATATTCATCTCCTTTTTTTATTGTAACTGTAGCTTTTACAGATTCTGTTTCCATATCATAAGTTATTACTGAAGAATATTTTTTTATAATTTCATCAATTTTACTTAGTTTCACTCCATATCCACCAGTCTCCTTACCTTCCTGCCAATAACGTCCAAAAAAAGGAATTCCTAAAACTATCTTCTCATTTGGAACATATTTTAATGCATATTTTATTGAATTTTCTACAAAATTTATACTTGCAACTGGTCCAGCAATGCCTCCTTCATAATGCTCATCATATGTCATAATCATAATATAGTCAGAATATTTTCCAAGAGCTTCATAATCATATGAACCATGCCACCCAGTATTCCAAGAATTAGGATTAGCTGCAACAGCTACTGATACAGTCTTGTTAAGTGGAAGTTTTTCCCTTAGCATCCTAACTAAATCTGTATAATTATCTCTATCTAATTCTGTTAAATTTTCTAAATCTACATTTATTCCATCCAAATTATATGTATTTATTGCATCAACAATTTGTTCAACTAGTTTTTTTCTATTTGATAAAGCATTTCTACCTGTAGCTCTTGCCCAATGATTACTTAAAAATGGTACTACAGTAATACCCTTTTGATGCATATTTTCTATTAAATTTTTATCAACTTTATTTAATTTTAATGTACCATCTGCATTTAAATCAAAATAGCTTGGAGATACTTCATTCAAAGTGCCATTTGTCCTTTCAACTAAAGATATATAATTATAATTACCATATAAATATGACATATTAAATTTTGCATTACTTTTTAATGGCAAGTTTATATGTATGTATAAAATGATCAATAAAATACATATAATTTTAATAATTCTATCCTTCATAATATCAACTCCTAATTTTATTTTACATTTGGTTTATGTCTACTTCAATGTAAAAAAAATGGAAAAGAATTTGATTTGGATATTATATTATGATATAAAAATAGTATAACTTTTTAATAAAAGGATGATTAAATAAATGCCTAGTTTTATATATAATGGTAATATAATTGAATATTCATTAACTAGAAATGCTAAGAAAAATGTCAATTTTAGAATAAAAGGTGATGGTACTGTATGCATATCTGCACCAAAAAGAATATCTAATAAAGAACTTCAAAACATGATAAAAGACAAAGCAGAATGGATAATAACAAATCAAAATAATATAATGCAAAAACAGCACAACTCTATAGACAAAAAAATCACAAGTGGCAGTTATATGATTTTAAATGGGAATAAATATATTATTAGAATAATATCTGGAAAAGAAAACTCTGTTTATTTTCATGAAAAACTTTTAACAATTCAAATTAAAGAAAAATATATTTTTAATCAAGATTATATAAATAGATTTTTTGAAAAATGGATAAGAGAAACAATTTATTATTTGTGTAATCAGTTAATAGATAGATATTTAATTAAGTTAAATAAATATCATTTAAAAAAACCAGAATTAAGTATAAGAAATATGACTAGTAGATGGGGCTCTTGCATACCTGCAAATAATAAAATTATAATTAGTAAAAATTTAATTTATCCTCCATTTAAATGTTTAGAATATGTTGTGTTACATGAGCTTTCTCATTTGATTGAACCTAATCATAGTCAAAAATTTTATAATATAATTGCTGAAATTATGCCTGATTGGAAAGAAAGAAAAAAAGTATTAAATGAATTTTAAATTTTATTTTTATTAGGAGCTTAGTATGAAAGATTTTATAAAAGACTTTTTATCAATATTTGTATTTTTAAGATTTAAAAATATTTGGAATATAAAAGATTATTTAGTCAAGAACAATAAAGATACTGGAATAATTGCTAGTGTATATAGTCATTATATAGAAAAGCATAATTCATATATTGGTATACCAGTAAAATTTGCTAACAGGCCTTATCTTCCTCATGGCTTATCTGGAATTTTTATTTCTGATATGAGCGTAATTGGTAAAAATGCTGTTATTTTTCAGCAAGTAACTATTGGTGCCGATAGATTAGTCGATAGTAATAATCAAGGTAACCCTGTTATTGGTGATAATGCTTACATAGGTGCTGGTGCTAAAATTATTGGTAATGTTAAAATTGGTAATAATTGCAGAATTGGTGCAAATGCGGTTGTATATATGGATATGCCTGACAATTCAGTTGCTGTTTCTTCTCCAACAAGAATTATACAAAAAGAAAATTTAGATAATCGTTTTGTTGTAGCAAATAAAGATGGTAGTTTAAGATATTATCAAGATGGAAAATTTCATCCACTAGAAGAAAAAGAAAAAATATCTACATAAAAATTCACTATGTTTTAAAAAGGCACTATTTATTATTATGTCTTTTTCTTGGCGGTTCAGGCAAAATATTACTTTTTTGAATTCCTGAAAAAAAGTCATATTTTGCCCAAAAGTGCACTAACTTACGAAGACTCAATCCCATAAAACATAGTGAAATTTTTTTATATATTTAGTTTTAGGTATGCATCCATAAAATCGTTTAATTCTCCGTCCATCACTGCTTGGACATTTCCTGTTTCAAAATTTGTTCTATGATCTTTTACCATAGTATAAGGGCAGAAAACATATGAACGAATTTGACTTCCCCATGCTATTTCGCGTTGAACTCCTTTAAGTTCAGAAATAGTAGCTTTATTCTCCCTTTCTTTTAATTCTACTAATTTTGAAATTAACATCTTCATAGCAGTTTCTCTATTTTGAATTTGAGAACGTTGAGTTTGACAAGACACAACAATATTAGTTGGTATATGAGTTATTCTAATTGCAGAATCTGTTTTATTAATATGTTGTCCTCCTGCTCCACTAGAACGATAAGTATCTATTCTTAAATCTTTAGGGTCAATTTCTACTTCAAGATTTTCTTCGATTTCTGGTATTACTTCAACAGAAGCAAATGAAGTATGTCTTCTGCCTCCAGAATCAAATGGAGATATTCTAACAAGCCTATGTACTCCACTTTCAGATTTTAAATACCCATAAGCATAATTTCCCGACACACTAAAAGTAACACTTTTTATTCCAGCTACATCTCCCTCAAGATAATCAAGTTCTTCTAACTTATAACCATTTTTATCGCACCACATAGAATACATTCTATATAACATTGATGCCCAATCTTGAGATTCTGTTCCACCTGCTCCAGGATGAATTGTAATGATTGCATTATTTTGATCATGTTTTCCAGATAATAAAGATTTAATTTCTAATTTATCTAAATCTTTAATAAATTTTTTTACATCATTTTTTAAATCAGAAATCATGCTTTCTTCATTTTCTTCCTCAATTAAATCTATCATAGCATATACATCATCCAGTTCTTTAGTTAAAGCTTCATAGCTAGAAACCTTATCTTTTAATAATTTAATTTTTTGAAGAACCTTACTTGAATTTTCTTGATCATTCCAAAAGTCATTATTCTTTGTTTGTTCTTCTAAAGACATTAGCTCTTCTTTTTTGTTAGCAATGTCAAAGAGACTCACCTAATTCTTTTAATCTACTATCATATTCTTTAAGATTATACTTTATATCTTCAAGTTCTAGCATGCTTTCACTCTCCTTTTATTTATATTTTTCTCTTAAACAATATTCTTTTATTATTCTATATTCATTTTAGCGATATTGCAAGCTTATTTTAATCTTCTCTCAATGCATCAATTACATTTGCTAAATATTTCATCGCTGTCCAAGCCTCTTCTAAAGTATTTCCAGTGCAACCCACTTCTATAATTAAAGCTCCATCACAAACATGTTGATTATATCTAGACTTACTTAAATTTAAATCTCTAAATAGTCCTGGGTACATTTCATTAGCAGTATTTTGAATTAGAACTGCAAGTTTTAAATTTTCCATCCATCTATCATGAGAAACTGAAGCATTTGTTCCCACAACAAACATAAGTTTTGCAGCAATCTCCCCATTTATTTCAACCGTAGGTCTATAATTTAAATTTCCAGATAAAGCATCTCTATGTATATCGAGTACAATATCATATTTCTTTTCTTTAAAAATATTTTGTACTGTATTTAAAGATGCTTTATAAGCTCCGTTATAAGATGGTGTATCATGTTTTGTTGTTGAATGTAAAACATCAAAATTTTTAAGAGCCAAATTATCTTTAAGAACTTTTCCAACTGATACCATATTATATTCATCATTAGTTGTTCTAAAATTAGTTGCAATTCCCATTTCACTATATGCTTCTGACGTATGTGTATGAAAAATCAAAATACTAGTCTTATCATTTATCGGAAATTTTGACACTTTAGAAAGTTCATTTAAATCTATATCTAGTTTGCTATAATTTGTTATACTTACATTACCTACTTGTATTTTTCCAGATGCAGACTTGCTAGTTTCAAATGTGGTTGGTCTATTCCATGTTTTTATAGTTTCACTATTTAAAAATTTATTATCTGTTTTTTGTTCTACATTTTGTTCTTCTTCATCAGCATCATTATTTTTTACAAATATAGCTTCTTTTTTATATAAGTCTTTTTCAAATTTTAATTCATTTTTTATAATATCTATATTTAATTCATTTTTTGCATATATTTTTTCTATTTTTATATTATCTTCAACAATATTAGAAGCAAATGAACTTGTCTCAACATTTATAAAATTTAAAAATAATATCA
Source organism: uncultured Clostridia bacterium (assembly GCA_947588905.1). Taxonomy (GTDB): domain Bacteria; phylum Bacillota; class Clostridia; order TANB77; family UBA1234; genus UBA1234. Next base: position 16,711 of record CANQBB010000018.1, on the reverse strand, counting down.
TAAAAAAGTATATTGCAATAACCACAGTTAAAAAAATAATCAACTTTTTTAGAATATCTTTTAAAGAAAATACTTTTATGCTTAACATTATAAAAATCACCCAATATAAAATATTAGGTGATTTAAATTATTAGAACAATTTATTCTTGTAAATTTGATAAATCATCTGAAAATTTACTAATTAAAACTTTGGCTCTATTTTTAAGAGTAGCAAGCTCATTTTTAGCATCTTCAAGTTTCTCTTTTTCTACTTCAATCAATTCTTCTATTTCTTGTCTTTCTTCTAAAGCTTGGTTTTTTGCATCTTCAATTATTGTTTTAGCCTGTTGTTCTGCTCTAATCAAAACTTCTGAAATATTTGATTTAGCAAGATCAACATCATTTTTAGTGTTCATTAACTCATTTAAACGTTCATTTAATTTTGCATTTTCGGCTTTCATTGCAAGTAATTCTGTATTTTGTCTTTTTAGTTCCGATTCGTAATTACTTCTCATGCTATAAATATAGTTTTCTACTTCCTTTCTATTTAATCCAAATAATCCTTTTGAAATGTTATCATCCATCTACTATCATTCCTTTCTTTCTATATAAAGTATATATTATTTTTTTGAATTCTTTTTAACTTCTTCTAACATATACTTCGTACCTTTATTTTCTAGCACTTGAACCAAATCGAAACCAGGTCTTCTGTTTGCCTCAATCAATAGTGGTCCTTTATTAGAAATTGCTACATCCCAACCTACAACCTTAACATCAGGATTAACCATTGCTGCCTCACAAACCATTTGCTTAATTTCATCCCAATATGGAATTTTAAATCCATCAAATTTTACTCCAGATGTACTATGTCTCTCACTTTCTTCTAAGTCTTTTGACACTGCATTTCCTATTAAAGTTCCTTTCTCCATATTGATTCTAACACCAACACCACCTTGATGGAAATTATCTACCACTGCACTACCATTTCCAATTCTAGCGGCAGCATAAAATAATTCTGGTTTTCCATCAATAATTCTAGTCATTGCTCTAATAGTATTTACACTATTAGGGCATATCTTACCCCAGTCTTCGTTTTGTACTATAAACTCTTCTAAAAACATGTTGTTATTTTTCAAATACTCATAAAAGCTTTCTGGTGACTCCACTTCATCTATTGTCATTTTTCTTACATCTGTTCCTGCTAAACCGTCAATAGGTTTTATCATAAATATATTATTATTATCTAAGAATTCTTTCAATTTTTCAAGTCCAAATTCATAGATATAATAATCTCTTTTAGTATATTTTGAATATGCCTTATGAAAGTTTGTTTTGATTCTTAAGTTATTAGACAGTTCTCTAGGTGAATATTTACTATAAAACTCAGAACCATATTTAATTGTTACATATTGTGATTTTTCTTTAAATGTTCTATCATAAAATTTATAATTTATATAATCTGTAAGTCCTGCGCCAAAAATTGCAGCTGAAAAAACTTCATCAATAAACATCAATGCCGGACTTTTATTATTTTTTTTACCTATCTCCTTTAAATTATTATAAAATCTTTTGTAATTTCCTTTAAGTGCAAAATCAAGAAATTCCATTATTCAAATCCTCCATATCGCAATTATTTACCCATTTGCTGTTTAGCTTTAAGAATACCATTATAAATTGCTCTGGCTGCAGTTTCTTGATATTCCTCTGTCTTTAGTTTGGCAAGTTCTTCATCATTTGATATAAAAGATACTTCACACAAAATTGAAGGTAATTTAGAATAATAAAGTACCCAAATTTGCTCTCCATTATCTGCCACACCCCAGTTTTGTGTTTGTAAATCATTATGCAATTCTTGAGAAACTATTTGTGCAAATTCTTTACTTGTTATTCCATAATCTTTTTCATATGGATTATCATGATATAATACTAAAGTTCCTTTAGACTTTTTATTTGTACTAGAATTATTATGAATTGATACATACAAATCAGCTTCTGGATGAGATGTTGCAAAATCAAGTCTACCCTGTCTATCAATAAAAACATCTGTAGTTCTTGATGCATAAACTGTAATACCATCAGTATTTTCTAGCAAGTTCATCAACTTAAGCATAATACCAAGATTATATACTTTTTCATAGTCATCTCCGTTGCATGCTCCAGGATCTGTACCACCATGACCAGCATCTAATAGCACTACAAAATTACCATCTTTATTATTAGTCGTATTATTAGTGCTTCCTGTTTGTTCTACTGTTATAACTACGTTTTTACCATCTTGTTCCATATTAAATGTTGTTTCTTCTTGACCTTTAATAATTATTTTTCCTTCAGTTATTTCAATGCTCTTAACCCAACTATCATTTATCTTACGAGTTTCTGTTTTTGGGTTAAAGTCTGATGTGTCATATTTTAAAGTATATTTATTACTTGAAATAGATTCAACAACTGAAAACATATCTTCATCAACATTATATAAAGTTATTGTTGCACTATTACTTAATTTTTTATAGACCAAATCTTCTGTCACAATTTCTTTTAAAATAACTTCAAGAGATTTACTTTTTTCACTAATTGAATACTCAAGTTCTTTTTTCAATTCTATTACTACTTTAACTTTATTTACTCCATCTTGTGAGAAGTTAATTGATTTAACGTTTTTGTTATTTGGAGTTATTGTTTTATCTCCATCAATAGAAAGAACTGCATCTTGAATATCAACTATAATTCTATAAGGATTTTTCATAGTTGATGCACTATATGTTATTTCTTTATCAGCTGAAATTTTTAATTTATTAGTGCTTGCCGTATAAGTAATACTTGAAATTTTAGCCTCATTACCAGTTAACACTGGAGTATCATTATTTTCTTCGCCAGACTTATTTTCTTCTGGTAAACCAATTATACTTCCATTATAAACATATAAATTTTTATCAGGTTCAGAAAGTGCATTTTTTAATACAAATGAACTTGACAAAGCTAAATATAAAGTTTTCTTATCTTCTGATTGTTCAATCTTATAATCAAATACTTTTTCAGTATCTAATACAATTCTATTTATTGAATTGCCTTGATCACCCATTCTAACTTTTGTTAATCCATTATAATTAACGTCAACTTCTTTTTTGTCAACTTTGTTATTTGAATTTGGTATATCAATAATTATTCTGTTTGGGTCAGTTAACGTAAATAAGCTATAGTCACTTACTGGCTTATCAGTATCAATTTCAACATACATTGTTCCTTCATATATTTTTGCAACAACATTTGTAATATTAGAAACTTCTGTAGCTTTTACACTTGTAATTAGAACTCTACTGTTAGCACTATCAAAGTCAACTCCAAAATTAAGTTCAGTTCCTAAATCACGAAGTTTAAAGAAATTATTATCGCCAATATTAAAAGCTTTAAGTTCTTTAGACTCATTATCAATCATAATCTTTTGTGGACTTTCTTTAGCTGAGGCTGATTTATCAGCACCAACTACCATTTCTCCACCAACAGAATTATATGCCTTTCCTTTTGAAACTTCAATTAAATTTTTTTCACTATTAAAGTTTACAGAAAATTGTGACCCTGTACCATTTAAAACACTAGCTATATCTCTTAATTTAAAATAATTATTACCATCTATATTATATACTTCAAACTTTTTTTGTGCTCCATCTACTGCTACATTTTGTGTAGATACTTCGATATGATTAAAAGCTGCATAAACTCCAGAAAAAGAAAACATAATAAACATCAATGAAATTATAAATAAAAATTTCTTCATAGTCCTCCTCCTTTATCCTATGTTTCTGAACATATCATATCACATTTGTATATAAAACGACAACTTTTTTTGAATAATATTTAAAAAATTTGGGAAAAATTTTTATTGAAATTAATTTTAAAATTGATAAAGAAAGGACTTAGGTATGAAACCAATAGAAACTAAAAAAGATTATCAAAATTATGTTGATAAAAAAACTCCAAATTCTCCAATAGGATTAAACATTTTAAAAGCATTTATTGTTGGAGGTATAATTTGTTTAATTGGTCAATTTATTTCTGATGCCTTAAAAAATATGGGATTAGAGCAAGAAGCTGCATCAGCTATAACAAGCATAAGTCTTGTGTTCGCAGGAATTTTTCTAACAGCAATAAATGTTTATAGTAAAATAGGAAAATTTGCAGGTGCTGGCTCAATAGTTCCAATTACAGGTTTTGCAAACTCAATTGCCTCCCCAGCTATTGAATTTAAAAGCGAAGGTTTAGTCTTAGGTGTTGGAGCTAAATTATTTCAAGTTGCAGGGCCAGTATTAGTATATGGAATTGGGTCCTCAATAATTGTTGGAATACTATATTTTCTATTTGCAGGAAAAGTAAGTTAAAATTAAAAATAATTTTTAAGTTTTAATATGTTACTTTTAGAAAGGAAAGTGTAAAATGGCAAACAAAAAAATAGGAAAACAAACCGTAAAATTATCTAATCCAGTATCTATTTCAACAACATATTCAATCGTGGGAAAAAAAGAAGGAGACGGTCCACTTGCAAAATATTTTGATATAATTTTAGAAGATGAATATTGGGGCGAAAAAACTTGGGAAAAAACAGAAGCAAAAATTGTTAAAGAATGTGTTGCAGGTTGTTTAGGAAAAGAAAAACTAAGTAATGATGATATAGATTTTATGTTATCTGGCGATTTATTAAATCAATGTGTATCTTCTTCTTTTGGAATCAGAGAAAGACAAATACCTTACTATGGTTTATTTGGAGCATGCTCCACTTTTGTTGAAGCATTATCACTTGGTTCTATGTTGATAGATGGTCAAATGGCAGATAATGTATTATGCTCTACTTCAAGTCATTTTTGTAGTGCTGAAAAACAATTTAGATTTCCTCTTGAACTAGGTAATCAAAGACCTCCATCATCTCAATGGACCGTAACTGGCTCTGGAACTGCACTCTTAAAAGCTACAGGTCAAGGACCATTTATAACTCATATAACAACTGGCAAAATAGTTGATATGGGAATTAAAGATGCAAATAATATGGGAGCAGCAATGGCACCTGCAGCAGTTGATACATTATATCAACATTTTCAAGATACTTCTCGAGGTCCAAGTTATTATGATTTAATTTTAACTGGTGATTTAGGCTATATAGGAAAAGAAATTACAATTGAACTTCTAGAATCTCGTGGATATAATGTTAAGAATAATTATAATGATTGTGGTGTTCTAATGTTTAACAAAGAAAAGCAAGACACTCATTCTGGAGGAAGCGGATGTGCTTGTTGTGCAACAACTTTTTGTGGATATATATTTAATCAGTTGCAAGCAAAAAAATTAAAAAGAGTTCTTTTATGTGCAACAGGAGCATTGATGTCTCCTACCACAGCACAACAAAATGAAAGCATATTAGGAATTGCACATGCAGTAAGTATAGAGATATAGAAGAAAAATGACAAAAAGGACATCTATAAATGATGTCCTTTTGGTTTACTTTAGCCAAGGGTTTTCACTCATTTGGGCTTTTTCTTTTTCTTTTTCAGCATCTTCATCAACATATAAAAGAACTTTTCCAACTGACTTAAATGTCTTACTCATAATAGCTTTAAATAATTTAACAAAGAAGCTTATAAAATCTAAGCATATTTCAAGGGCACATAGCAATGATATTTTTTTTATTGTTGCTTCGCATGTACCAACTACATTTTTATAATATCTTTCTTTTCTTTGAAAATCATATACCGTCATTACTGAATAAATGCATATAGCCACTAAAGAAATTAAATAACTATATAAATTATCATTGAAAAGCAAAAAGACTGCTTCAGAAATTATTATACCTATAGATAACATTATAAAAGCAGAAGATATTTTATTTAAATCTATATTTTTAAATAATTCAATAATCTCTAAAACAGCATACACTCCCACAATGATTAAAAAGAATGTTGTAGCTTTTCCAAAACCACAATCGTAAAAAATAGAAGATATTGTAATACTATTTAATATCGAATATGCAATAAAAACGATTGCAGCTGTTATAAAATTTATTTTTGTCATTTTAGATGATAAAAAGAATGCAATTACTACTTCCATTAAGAACCATACTAAACTATAATTATAGCAATATTTAGCAAAGTAGTTTGTATCAACTATGAAATGTGAAATTATAGCAGACATTATCATTGCACCAATCATATAAATATAAAGCCATCTAGTAATACTAACAAAATTTTTCTCTGAAAAATCTAAAGTGTTTTCATTATTCTCTGATCGAATTCTATTTTGTGAACGTTCATCCATAAAAGCATCCTCCTATAATGAAATAACCTACTATGTCTATTTAGTCTCTTCTCTTTCCCATCAATTGCAATAGTTTCAAGAAGATATTGATAAAATCTAAATATAAATCAAGTGCACCTATTACAGATAATTTTTTTATCATTTCTTCATCTGTTGTACCTGATATATTAGCTGACATATTTTTAATTTTTTGAACATCATATGCTGTTAAACCTATGAATATTACTATTCCAACTATTGCAATCCAAAAATTAAAAGTTTCACTTCCTAAAAACAAATTTACTAAGCTTGCTATAATTAAACCAATAAGTCCCATCATAAGAAAAGAACCAAATTTAGTTAAATCCATTTTGGTTGTTTTTCCTATAATTGCCATTACACCAAACATTCCAGCTGTTATTAAAAAAACTACTGCTATAGAGCCTAATTCATACACTAAAAAGACAGAAGATAATGTCACTCCATTTACTATCGAATATAAAACAAATGAAAGCATTGCTGTTCCTGAACCCATTTTTGATAATCTAAAAGATAGAAAAAGTACAAGTGCAACTTCTGCTATAATCCATATTAGAAATGTACTATAAACAAAATTTTGTATAACTGGCACAGTTGCAGTTATGTATGCAGCTAAAGCTGTTAGCAATAATCCTCCTGTCATCATAGTAAACACTTTTTGTAATACAGTAGTCATATTTGCACTAGTTAAATTAAAAGAATATCTATCGTTCATTTGTATTGGAGATTGTTCATCCATAAAATTTCCTCCTTTATCATTTTATAAATTATATTTTAACACAAAAATTATAAATATAAAATAATTTAGAAAAATAAATTATTATTTTATTACATTCATATTCTCATCTATATATAGTACGTAATCAGCATCTTCTTGATGTGAATTAACATATACTAAAGGAACCTCAACATTATTTCTTTCTACTTGTAATTTTCCCATCATAGCCCATCCTGATTCTGCTACACATTGCACATAATTTGTTATATTTTTATTTTCATAAAACTTTTCTACATCATAATTTATCGATATTGTTTTATCATTTTTAAAAGCATCCTCATCTAAGTTTTCTATTATTTGTTTAGCTATTTTATTATCTAATTCATTTACTTTTTTATAATCATCTAATTTATCTATATTAACTAAAACGCATCTACATAGTAAAATTGCTATAATAGGAATTTTTAATATATAACATATCTTTTCATTTTTTATGATTTTATTTAATATATCAAAAATAAAATCATATACAACTTCAAGGATTACACATATACCGAGATATGGTAAATATAAGTTCCTCATAGCAATTAAATTATCTTTTAAAATAAAGAATGGCAAAATTGGTGCTACAAATAATATCACACCTAAAATAAATCTTTTCAAACTAATTTTTCCATCATTTTGAGCAGATTTATTTTTATAAATATAATAAATAAAATAGATAATTATAAATCCTAAAACTGCTAAAAGAATATAATTACTAATGTCATTTGATAATCTTTCTTTTAAAATATATTTCATATTAAGTCTATCATCATTAAACATTTTTCTAACATATTTAAGCAAGTTTATGATTTTTTCAAAAAACCCATTAAAATTCAAACTTCCTCTTTCTTGCATTTGACCAGTCATCATTGAACACACATAATATATTCCAATCCATATGGTAGATAAAAATGGAATAAATAAATATTTATATTTTTTAATACAAATAAGCACAAAAGAAAAAAAGAATAAATTTAATGCAATTGTTTGTTCATAATACCCTACACACATTAAGTTAATAATTATTGCACTAATAAATTTCAATAATTTTTTCCATTTAACTTCCTCATCAAAACTAAGTAATAATAAATAAATTGAAAGTAAAGTTAAAAATAAACTTACTACAATTCTAGTAGAAGCTGAAATCCAATATACGGCTTCAAATAACACAGGAGTAATTGCAAATAATATTATTGAAACTGCATTTAATTTTATATCTATTTTTTCACATATTTTATAAAAGAAATATATACTGCATATATGCATAACCACAATCATACATAAAAGAGCATACATGTTATCCCAAAACCATTGAAAAATATATGCATCTGAAAAGAATGCTAATGGTCTAACATTATATAATCTATAACTTTTTATAATATTTTCATTTATATTATCATTTTGTATATTAAAAACACCTAGTTGATTGTTATCATCAGCAATTGTAAAATACCTCATTCCATAATAACTAAAAGTAATCATTAAGATGAAAAATAATATAACAAAAAATGACTTTTTGATTTCTTTATTCATATTTTTCCCTCAAATTTCAATATCATGATTATAAATTATAGCAAAAATATATCCTTTTTTCAATAATAATATGCATTAGAATAGGGCTGTATAAAATTTATACAACCCCTTTTAATTTTGCTTTGAAAAAAAGTATAAAGAAAACAATACTTCCAGTTAATGAGAGCACTATAAGCCAAAAATATACTACATTATATGGATAAAGTTCTATTCCAGACGTGAATGAAAGATTACTGATTGTTTCATGAATCATCACCATAAAAATAGATTTTTCTGTTATAGTTGAATTTGCAGGAAAATCATCAAGTTCGTCATAAATGTTTTTTAAAGATTTATACCAAAATTCCAAATCATTTTTAGGACTATTAAATGCTATTGAGACTATTCCAAAAGTTAATCTTTTTCTTTCTATATAATCAATAGCCTTTTTTAACTCTACTCTTGCAGTGCTGACATCACTTGTTTCAGATACTCTATCTATATACACCTTGCAATCATCTTCAAATAATTTGATATTATACCATCGAGCAATACAAGTACTAACAAAAATAATTAAAAAGAAGATTGCTAAAGTTTTAAATATACGGCACTTCCGAATATTATGTTTTTTATTCAAATCCATGAAATCCCCCCTTAATCAAAAAAGATATCTATTTAAATCGAACTTAAATTTTCTTGCATAATAGATAAGTTCCTGTTCATTAGCTCTTTCAATTATGGAAATTTCAATCATGGCAGCTCCAAAGTCTCCAGAAAAATATGCAGCACCTAAATAATCAATCAAGTCTCTCCTAAGCCGTTCAACAGCATCAGAATTCATACATCTGCCCTCCCATCATTATGTTGATTGTCATAAATACTACTAAATCAATTATATTTAGCCATATTATATCATGGAGTACACTTTTTGCAAACTAATATTAACATAAAATATTTTTGGGATATATTAAAACTATACTCTCCATCCGCCAATATCTTCTTCTATATTAAATTCATCAGTTATTTTTTTATGATATATTTTTTCATATGCTTCAACTCGTTGCTTATAATCTGTCTCTCTCATTTTTTCTTTTCTATCTCTCAATTTTAAATTATTATCTGGATATATTGGATCTAAAATATGTAATTTATATTTTAAATCATAAAACCCTAAATCATCTATAGTATCTTTCTCTATCATCTCAATGAAACATGGAATAATAGGAACATTAAACTTAGCAGCATAATGATATGCACCTATCTTTAAAGGTCTAGGTTTTTTATAATTAAACCACATTTCTTCTTCTGGATAAATTAAAACATATTCTTTATTTTTTAAAAGTTTTTCTAATGCTGGTCCAAAATTATTTGCCATATATTCAGCATTTTTACTAATAGGCATAGTATAACAATTTCTCATAAGCCAGCCTAAACTACCTGGCATTAAAATATTAGTTTCTTGAATAATAATATAAAAATGTTTTCCTCTACCTATTCGGTGCAACAAATATCTTATAATAGTATTATCTACTTTGCTAAAATGGTTACTAGTAATAATAGCTCCACTATTCATATTTTTTAATTTCTCAAGTCCAATAATTTCAGTATCCATATTTATTGTTTCTGTAATAATATCAACAATATTACGAGCAATATATGCTTTTGCTTTGTTATGAAGTCCGAACTTTTAAATTATCAAAATTTGAAATAATTTCTTCTCTTTGCTCGCTTGTTAATACAGGGTCTCCCTCTTCAACTTTTTTATTAAGATTTCCTTCACTAATTGCTATTTTAATGTTTTCTATTACTTTTAATCTTTCATTATCCATAAAATAAATCCTTTTAAATTAAATTTTTAAAATAATCCTTTTCTAGCACATTACAAAAAGTATTTTTAGCACTGATTATATCAGCAGCTCTGTTTACTAGGCTTACTCCTGCTAACTCATCTTTCCTTTTAGATTCATCTGTATACACTTTTTTCATATTATTTATTGTATCATAAAAGCATGTCTTTTTTGCATATTCCCAAAAATAATTTTCATATGGTACACCAGAATAATTCCATGGCTTTTGAAACATATTATAATGAATTAGATGAAGATTTTTATCATCAAAATGTTTATCTTCTATTAAAGCCATTCTATCCCAACCTTTGTGCAAATATTTGACTCTACCTTTACACAAATAATTTAAATAATCTTGGTCTGGTGCAATAACATTAAAATTGTATTTACTTAATAAATGAACAAATTTTTCTTCAATGTTTTCTTTTCTAAATTCCTCTAAATTCATTACTAAAATTCCAGAATTAAAATAATCTTTTGCATCTATTCCTAAAGCTACTGTAGCATATTCTACAAAAGTATCATTATTATTTACTACATCATCTGTTATTGCTCCAACTAAATTATCTCCTAAATCTTCAAAATATAATTTTGAAATATCATCAATTACAACAATATCTGCATCGAGATATAATGCTTTATCATAATCAGGAAAAAGAGAGGGTATAAATAGTCTATAATATATTGAATTAGAATAATAGTCACGAAGTCTATAAGATAAATCGTCTGCTATATCATCAACTTTTTCATTAACATTTACAAATTCAATTTCAAAATTACTATTTGCAAAATTTTTTATAATTGAAATGTTTTCACTACTGATTCCTGAATTTAATACTAATATTTTATAATTATAATCTTTAGAAGCATTATCTATCAATGATCTCATTGCTACTGCTAAAAATGGGATATAATTATCATCAGTTGCAAAAAATATTGGTATTTGTTGTTTCATAAAGTTCTTCTCTCCTTACAATCTTTAAATATTCATCTAATACATCATCAAAATCATGTATTCCATATATATCATGTATCTTATCAATATTCCATGGTTTTATATTGATTTTCTTAAATGGTAAAAGCTTAATCGTCATGCTAAAATGTCTAATTACCGTATCTTCTTTTCTTTCCTTTTGTTCATTAAATTTTCTTGGTAAAGAAAGTTTATCCTTACACATCACATTTAATGCTGTTTGATCTGGTAATAACATCTTTCTTTCCATACACATTTTTCTACAATTAGAAAATGAATTATTTTTCCTTATCTTATCTAAATTAAGTAATAAAACACCTGAATTTAAATACCTATAATCTATAAACCATCTGCCTAAGTAATCTTTACTTGCTGCAAAATCATAATCAGATATATCAATATTATACAATTCTGAAATATCTTTATAACAAACTATATCTGAATCTAAATATAAAATCTTACTAGGAAGACAGTCAATTTTATCTGCAAACAACCTTAAAAAAATATATGGGGTATATGCCGTATTCATATTTATAGTATCAAGCATTTCATCTTTTAACATGTCACTTATATCTATAAGTTTAATTTGATTTTTAATGTTCTTTTCTTTCAAAATCTTTTCAACTGTTAATATTTGATTTTTAGTAATTGGTTTATAGTCTTCTTTAATATCTTGTAAATCAGCTGTCAATACATAAACATTTAATACACTATTTGTATGTTTTAAAATAGATAATAAAGAAATTATTAAGCCATCATAAAACTTGCTGTTTCCACAAAACATTATATTAACCATTCTATTCACCAGCTTTAATATATTTTATATATTCTATATTATTGTTTTTAGCTCTTTCACTCATACAATTAAAAGCTTTATTTCTTAAATCTTCTTTTTGATCTTTAATACTTAAATTTTTATCCGCATAAAAAGGTCCATCTATATATGCCACAATTTGGGGAATTTCTCTTTTCGTTTTGTTATATGTTATGGTCATCACAACAACAGGAGCTTCAGCTTTAATTGGATACTTAAATGAGTGTGATTTAAAAGTTCTAATCTTAGTATAATAATTCCAAACATGAGCTTCAGGATATATAGTAATTACATTCTTTTTATCTATATATGTTTGTATTGCATCCATAAAATTTCTTGAGCTTTCAATATCACCTGGTATTGGAAGTGGTCCAAGAAACTTAATAATATTACCCCAAAAAGGAATTGAAACATTATTAGGATGAACTACTACCTGAACTTTTCTAGGAAAATTAACAATCGTTGGATTAAAAGCATCTCCAATATCTTGAGTATGATTTACATACATAAAATAGCCTTTACCTTTTAACCCTTTTAAAACGTCTTTATTTATAATTTTTAATCTAAATTTAAATTTCATATACAAATATGCAATTGGTGTTGCAATAATTCTGTAAAGCAAAAATGATGTTAATTTCCAAAAAATATTGTTATGAACATATTTATATTTACCATCTATTTTAATAGGAGTAATTTCTTTTCCTTCAAATTCATCATTAAGTTCATCTTTGTAATACTGGATTTGTTGCTTTTGCATTAAAGATTCTTCTCTCCTTTTTTACAGATATAGTTTGTGTGTATGAAGGCTCATCATTAAAGACTTTTTGCACAGCTCTTCCAAGAACTTCTGCCATATATGAATTAGCATTAACTCTTGCTATACTTTCATCAACTCCAGCACTCATATATGAATCTATTATTATCTTAGTTGCTCCATCAAAAAATTCTTTTACTTTTGATCTAAATGTTTCATTCCACAATGACTGTGCTGTAAAATCGATAAGAACCTTAAATAACTTATCTTCTTTTTCAAGTAATCCATCAAAAAAATAATCAATTGCCAATAATTTGTTAGGACTTTTCTCTATATATTGTCTTAACTCTTCAGTAAAGCCAGCAATAACTTCTTCTATTACCGAAACTATAAGATGTTCTTTAGTTTTATAATAATAAGTTATTTGTCCAACTGCAGTCTGTGCTTTTCGTGCAATATCCCTCATACTCACATCAGCATAACCTTTAGTCGATAAAAGTTCAAATGTAGCCTCTTTTATCTTTTCTTGTGTATTTTTTATCGATACAAATAAATGCATATTTTTACCTCCAATAATACAACTGTACTAATTATAGTACAGTTGTATTAAAATGTCAAATTTTATATAAAATATTATAATAACATAAAAGTTTCGTTTTAATTCTAAAACTTTTATTTCAAAATAAGCAACAAAAAACCCAATGAAATAAATATAAATGTTTATTTCATTGGGCTTATATTATCTTTAAGACAATCTTTTATTTTGCATACTCAATAGCACGAGTTTCTCTAACAACATTGACTTTGATTTGACCAGGATAATCCATTTCATCTTCAATACGTTTAGCAATATCTCTAGCCATCAATACCATCTTATCATCATCAACATTTTCTGGCTTAACAATTATTCTAACTTCCCTACCTGCTTGAATTGCAAAAGACTTATCAACACCTTCAAATGAATCAGCAATTTCTTCAAGCTTTTCCAAACGTTTAATGTATGTTTCAAGTGTTTCGCGTCTAGCTCCAGGTCTTGATGCAGATATAGCATCAGCAGCCTGAACTAAAACAGCCTCCATAGTTTTTGGTTCTACATCTCCATGGTGTGCTTGTACGGCGTTGATTACTGCATCGCTTTCTTTAAATTTCTTTAAGATATCGACACCAATTTCAACATGTGTACCTTCCATCTCATGGTCTATAGATTTTCCAATATCATGAAGCAGTCCTGCTCTCTTAGCAAGTTTAGGGTCAAATCCTAATTCTTCGGCCATAATACCAGCAAGTTGAGATACCTCTATTGAATGATTTAAGACATTTTGACCATAACTAGTTCTGTATTTTAATTTACCTATAAGTTTCAATATATCTGAATGTAAACCTATAACACCAGTTTCCATAGAAGCTCTTTCACCTTCATCTTTAATGATAGCTTCAAGTTCTTCTTTAGCTTTTTCAACAGCCTCTTCAATTCTTGCTGGATGAATTCTTCCATCTGTAACAAGATTTTCAAGAGCTATACGAGCAACTTCACGTCTTATTGGGTCAAAGCCTGATAAAATAACAGCTTCTGGTGTATCATCAATAATCAAATCAATACCAGTTAAAGTCTCTAATGCTTTAATATTTCTACCTTCTCTACCAATAATTCTACCTTTCATGTCATCACTTGGTAAAGGAACAACAGACACGGTAGTTTCCGAAGTATGATCAGCAGCACATTTTTGCACTGCATAAGTAATCAATTCTTTGGCTTTTTTATTTGCTTCCTCTTTAGTTTTAGTTTCAAATTCTTTAATCATAATAGCAGAATCATGAGTAAGTGATTCTTTCAAAATATTAAGCAAATAATTTTTAGCTTCATCTTGAGATAAACCTGAAATTCTTTCCAACTCAGCTACTTGCTTATCTTTAAAGGAATCTAATTCTTGCTTTTGTTCCTCAATTTCTTTCATTTTTTCTGCTAATTGTAACTCTTTTTTCTCTAGATTTTCAATTTTCTTATCTAAAGATTCTTCTTTTTGAACTAATCTTTTTTCTTGTTTTTGGCTTTCTGCTCTTCTTTCTTTTATCTCCTTGTCTAATTCTGCTCTCTCTTTTTGAATTTCTTCTTTAGCTAAAATAACTTTTTCTTTTCTTTCAGCCTCAGCACTTTTAGATGCTTCTTCAATAATTTTTTTAGCTTCATTTTCAGCATTTTTTACTTTTGATAATCCTTTTTTCTCATTATTTTTTTCTTTTTGAACAAAAATAAAAGCTGTAACGGATACAGATATTACAAGGACGATTGCAGAAAGTGTTATTGATTCTAAAGTAAAAATATCGTCCACCTCCTATTTACTTTTCAATGTTCAAATATATTATCAAGAACACACTTTATTTTAAATGGTAGTGTCCTAATCACCACAGAATTTTTCAATAATATATTTTCATTACCTTTCTATTTTATAAATAAAAGAGCCCTTTGTCAAGAGCTCTAAAAGTTTTTATTCTATAGGATTAGTTTTACTATAGTAATCGATTTAATTCATCTTGTGTAAGCATATTCTTTTTAGTTTCTTCTTCTTCTTTTTCTTTATTTTCTTCTTTTTGCATTTCTTCTATTTTTTCAATAGGAAATCCTTTTTTATATTCCGTTTTTGATCTTATTGAGCCATCAGAGTTATATTTTGTAATAAATCCATTTAATACATCTCTCACATAATCGGCTTGCTCTTCAAGTAAACCAGTTTCAAAATATCTAAGTTTAGTGCCATGAATCTTACCATTTTCATAAGGTGTTACTTCCATAAGCATACCACTTTGATAATATATTTTTTCAACACCATTTATTACACCATCAACATAAGGAATTATAGCACTTACATTTCCATTATAATGATATTCAACAACTTCTCCATTTATTTTTCCGTTTTTATATGGTGTTTCAGACATTATTTTCCCTTCAGAATAATATTTAACAAGAGTTCCTTCTATAATATTACCTTTTTCATCATAAATTACTCCATCCATAATAATTCCTCCTCGCTTATATATATTATACAATTTTTTTCACATAAAGTAAATGTTTTATAATAAAACTATTGTGAAATAGACAAAAAAAAACCCCAGGGAATCCCTGGGGGTAGGTCGGTCAAATATCGCCACCTTCGTCGGAATCGTCTTCGAGAGATTCCATGAATCTCAGAGTGCGATTTCTTCTCCTCTGGAGCCTGTCTTCACACTCTTCGGCCTCACGACGCTTGAAGTTCAGCTCGATGAGTTCGTCTACTTTCTCATCACACCGCTCTTCAATTTCCTTGCGAGCCTTTCGGGCTTCGCGCAGAGACGTCGGCTGACGGAGAACACGTACCTGCTCCTCGTCAGGCTGTTCATCGACATCATCGTGAACTTCTCCGGCTCCCTCATCCTTCACAGGAATGAAAGTGATTCCCAAAAGGACGAGCGCCAAGACGACGAGAATCACTGCCCACGGCCACCAGGCCATCTTGCCCAGGATGGCAAGGACAACAGTTCCCAACAGTACCACAATCGCCACCAGGCGAACCAGCTTTTCGAAGATATTTTTTCTCTTCATGGTATCGTTCCTCCTCATTAGTCGCATTGTTCATCATGTTGCTTGAACTTCGATTACTTGGGCTTCTGCCTCTTTGCCTCCTTTTTCACGTTTTTAGCGAATAAAACCAACAGACAAAACATCATACAATGTCTCGTCATAGTGACACAAAACTTGATGATAAATAATAATTCAAGC
>CANQBB010000017.1 GCA_947588905.1 uncultured Clostridia bacterium | reverse complement strand
TGGTTACTTACATTGTATCATAGGTAATCCTATGTGTCTTTTTATTATTTATTTTCGGTCATTTAATTTTACCATTTTTATGATAATAAATTTTATAACATAACTAGAAGCTTTCTCTAAAATAAAAAGTGGATTGCAAGATTTGCAATCCACTTATATTCATTACTTTCTCAAAACAACTACAGGTACTCCACTTCCCCAAAAACCATATCCATAAAGTGTTCTATCAAAAAATTCATAACTAGCAACTTGATATTTTTTACCACTGCATATGTACATTCCACCTACGACTCCATATTGCCAGGCTTTTCGTCCTTCTATTATTTTATACATATTGCCAATACCGTCTTTAAATCCTCCAACACATCTTTGTCCAGCTAACTCGAGTTCATGAGATGCTGTCGGAGAATCATCATAATTTCCATCACTAGAACTGTCATCACAAACATATTCCAATGTCCAATATCCTGTTGCAATTCTATAAGCATACCACAAGAAAAGTTCTTCAAGTGTTGCAAGCCCTGATTTATACTCAGGAGCAAATGAACTAGCAGCAAAATCACAATCTTCAAGGCCAAGTGACCTAATTTCTCTTATATAAGGAATAATATCAAGTTTAAGCTTTATATTAAAGTCCCAACAAGGTTTTTCGCCAATTCCAAAATCAATTTTAATTTTATCAACAGGTTCATCACTTTCAACAACATAAGGTTCAATAGTAGCAATTTTATACGTATCGCAGACTAAAAAAGCATGCCGAATAATATTCAAAAAATCCTCTTGGGCCTTACTTCTACTTTTGGTAAAGTCAAGTCCGCAATACCATTTCCTTATTACTTCTTTTTCATCAGGTCCCATCGTAAAGAAAAACTCCATGAATTTAGGCTCTGCTTCCTGATTGATATTTTTCATGTTTTTCTCCTCCTTTTCTTTTATCGTCAGTTAAAAATCTTTCGCTTTAGAAATAAATTCTTCTAAGAATTTTTCTTCAGGAATTATTTCTCTTGTAAAACATGAAAAATAAAGTTTCGCTTCTGGTAAGTCTTTTAATTGAACTCTATATATTCCAAGAAGTCCAATGTTCTCAATATCATCAAATTCTCCTAATATTTGATTTTCATAAAACAATGCAAATTTGTTATTATAAGTTCTCAAAACCAAGACTCCATACATCACCGCAAAGAAGAAATTATCATCAAACTTCTTATCAAGGTAGGCATTTTTTTCAAAGCCGTATATTTTCTCAAAATCATAGCCTGTTATTATATTACGTATTATCCTATTGTCATCAATTGTGATAACCACATCATCCAATTGATTTATTCCATCTTTTTCATACTGAGTAACTTTTTTTATGATGATAGTAGTATCTTTTCTTTGCTTAAATTTAGTTTCAGTATGGCAAGATGTTAAAATAATAGGACAATGTTCCGAAATAAAATAAGAAAAGTCTTCGCAACTATAATTATTTTTATAATAAACGAAATAAACATATTTGCTCCTACATTTTTTAACAAAGTTACTATGAAGCATGCTACTCCCTAAAACACTTATGGGACACATCACAATATGTGGTAGCATTAAGTCATAGCAAAGCAAACAAGAGTCTTCATCCATTCTTTGAGCTGTATAAAGTTCTCTATCTTTATGCTTATCCCAAACAAAACCTTTAGTAATGCAAGGTTTGTATTGATTAAAGTCAGCAGTTATAAATAGTTCTTTCATCTCATCAATACTCTTTTTATAAGGAGATGAATCATTATCGTTATAACCTATCCAATATTTTTCACTGCCATATTTTTTGCCTCTTAGGAACGGAATTACTTCATAAGCTTTATCCCATATACTGCTTTCAGCATAGTCACCATCATTACAGTAGAAAATTCCAGTAGATTTATCAATCATTCCATTTTTTAAGAATATTCTATTATCTAAGCAAAAAATAATATCTTTACTCTTAAATTTTGAAATTTCAACCTCTTTATTTTCAGACGGATAAATCCTCATAAAAAATGCATAATCATCTACTTGTGGTTTAAAGTCATACGAAACAAGCCATACTCCACCATTTATCTCTTTGACAGTTATACTACGTCCATCATGAGGCAAATAATCATGTGAAATCATTCCTTCAAAACAACTTTCTGGTATGCAATACCCAATAGAAATGGTGTAAAAATACATTGCATCATCTTTTCCAAGTACTGCAAACAAATAATAGTTAACATATGCATTATAATAGCTATAATGATAATACTTATTAGCCACATATATTATTGATACGTCTTTTGCCCCAGTTATTTCAAATGTATAAGGATTAGTATAAGTTGTTTCAGGAGCTCCTTCATCCATTTCTGTAGAAGCAGTCGAATCAAATTTTACAAAAAAAGATTCATCCGTCTTATAAATTTCTACCTTATTATCCCTATTTTCATAATACATATCAATTTTACTTAAATCAGTTGGCCGTCCTTCTTCAAAAATATATTGCCCTCCAGGATGAATATTCGTTATTTTATACATACCAGTTACATTCTCAAAAGTAATCATGAAATCCCCTCCCTTAAAATGTTTCGAGAGTATTTGCACCATTCATTTACACCCACATAATAGCAAAAAGTAGAAGAAAAATCAAGCTTTCTTCTACTTTTTATGTAAATTTATTTAATCTTCATCTTTCAAACTGTTTATTTTAAATAATTTAAATATTTCTACTATTACTAGTGGTGCAAGTGATAAACCTGCTACCCATAGCCAATTTTCAGTTGATAAGTGTGCAACTTCAAATATGCTTTGCATTCCTGGAACACATAAAACAAATAGCATAAGGATTAGTGATACAAAACCTGCTAGTAATAACATTTTATTTGTTCCAAGTCCAACTTTAAATATTGATTCTTTCTTTGAACGA
Organism: uncultured Clostridia bacterium; assembly: GCA_947588905.1. GTDB lineage: Bacteria > Bacillota > Clostridia > TANB77 > UBA1234 > UBA1234. The sequence goes on along the minus strand of CANQBB010000017.1, from coordinate 24,137 downwards.
ACATTTAATGCATGCACTAATTCAGACATTCCAAGCACTGCGAAAGCCATTGTTTGAGAAGTTATTGCAACTGCTGGATCTGAAAGTGATGCAAAATTAAATCCACATCCGATTGAAAATGCAAGTAAAGTTAGTCCACCAACCATAATACCTTGATATATTATTCTCCAAATCATTCCTTTAGAGAATATTGCTTTATCTTTTCTAGCTTTTCTATTCATTATATTTTTTTCTGCTGGATCAACACTAAGTGCAAGAGCTGGCAAACTATCTGTTACAAGATTTATCCATAATATATGAATTGGTAATAAAGGTTCGGCAAGCCATCCAAACATTGTTGCAACAAATAAAACTATAATTTCTCCAATATTTGATGAAAGTAAGTATTGAACAGCTTTTAGAATATTATCATATATTCTTCTTCCCTCTTCAACAGCAGAAACTATTGTAGCAAAGTTATCATCTGTAAGTACTACATCAGCAGCTTCTTTTGCAACATCTGTTCCAACAATACCCATAGCTGCTCCAATATCTGCTGTTTTTAATGCTGGTGCATCATTTACTCCATCACCTGTCATTGCAACAACTTCACCATGTGATTGCCATGCTTTAACAATTCTAACTTTGTGTTCTGGAGAAACTCTAGCATATACAGAATAATTTCTAACATTCTTTTCTAAATCTTCTTGAGGCATTTTTTCAAGTTCACTACCACTAATTGCTTCATTTTCATTTTCTAAAATGCCTATATCTTTTGCTATTGCCATTGCAGTAATTTTATGGTCTCCTGTAATCATTACAGGTTTAATTCCAGCAGTCTTACATTTTTGAACAGCTTCTTTCGCTTCTGGTCTAGCAGGATCAATCATTCCAACCATACCAATAAACACCAAATTATTTTCTAATGAATCAATTTCTTTATGGTCTGGTAAACTTCCTATTTTATTATATGCCATTGCTAAAACACGTAATGCATTCTTTGCCAAATCTTCATTTACTTGCTTAATATATTTTATATGTTCTGGTGTTAGTGTAACTTCTTGATTGTCTAAATATATTTTTGTACTCTTTGCAAGAAGCTCATCAACGCCACCTTTTGTATAAACAATGTATCCACCATTATTACCATGAACTGTGCTCATAAGTTTTCTTTCAGAATCAAATGGAATTTCTTCAACTCTAGGATTTTGTTTATCTAAATCATCTTTTACCATATTAAGTTTAATACCTAAATCTACTAAAGCAGTTTCAGTTGGATCTCCTGCTAAATTATATTTATCTCCTTCTTTAGTTAATTTAGTATCATTACAAAGCGTCATTGCATTTATTAGTAATCTTAAATGGTCATCCATATTGTGAAGTTTTTCTTCTGTTCCAAACAATTCATTATTATAAAATATTTTTTCAACAGTCATTTTATTTTGTGTTAATGTTCCTGTTTTATCACTACAAATAACTGTTGCACTACCTAATGTTTCAACTGATGGTAATGTACGAATTATTGCATTTCTCTTAACCATTCTTTGAACACCTATAGAAAGTACTATCGTAGAAATCGCAGGTAATCCTTCTGGTATAGCAGCAACTGCTAAGCTAACAGCAGTCATAAACATTTCAAATAATTCTTTTCCATGAACAAAAGAACCTACTAAAAATATAACTATACATATAACTAAAGCTGCAATTCCAAGTGTTTTTCCTAAAGCTCCAAGTCTACGACTAAGTGGTGTTTCACTATCATCAACTGCATCTAACATTGAAGCAATTTTTCCAACTTCAGTTTGCATTCCTGTTGATACAACAATGCCTTTTCCTCTACCATAAGTAACTAAACTTGAAGAAAAAGCACAGTTTGTTCTATCTCCAATTCCTATATCTTCTTTAGCAATTACAGCAGTCATTTTTTCAACTGGTAAAGATTCTCCTGTAAGAGCAGCTTCTTGCGTTTTCAAATTAACAGCTTCGACTAATCTTAAATCAGCTGGTACAAAATCTCCTGTATCAAGTATTACTATATCTCCAGGTACAAGATATTTTGATTCCAAATCTTGAACTTTTCCATCTCTTAAAACTTTGCAATGAGGTGCACTTAAATTTTTTAAAGCCTCTAATGATTTTTGTGCTTTCAATTCTTGGATTACACCAATTACAGCATTTAAAATTACTATAACTAATATTATAATTGAATCTGTAAATCCTTCTCCTTCAATGTATCCAACAACTCCAGAAATAATTGCTGCAATAATTAAAACTATAATCATAAAATCTGTAAATTGTCCGACAATCATTTTAAATAGTGATTTTTTATTTTTAGAAGTAATTTCATTTAAACCATATTTATTTCTTTTTTCTTCTACTTGTGCTGAAGATAACCCCTCATCTATTTTAGTTTCAAGAGTTTTTTCTACATCTTCAACCGATTTTGAAAACCATTTTTCTTGCTCCATAAAAAATCCTCCTTTTTATTCCTACACAAAAAATTATATATTTAATCATAGTTTTAGTCAATAAATTTGAAGCTATAATTGTTCATCAAAATTCATCATTTTATGTCATGAAACAGTGAAATGAAACAGATGGACGGAGCAGACTTTCAATTTTTTGAAAGAGAGGGATGGAGCGGACTTTCATTGCATCTTATTGCAGAATTAGTAATTTTATTTAAAATATATTGCTTCAAATAGTTAGAAGATATTATGAAACAGGGGGACGGAGCAGACTTTCATTTCATCTCTTTCGTTTCAAAATTGAAAGTTTGCTCCGTCCCTCTGTTTCATTTCAAAAAAGCAATAAAAAATGAAAAGAGCAAAAGCTTTTTCGTTTAGCTTTTGCTCCTGTTATAGTTAATACTTTAATAAAGGGGGAACCTAAAAATTAAAATACTAACGTAGGTAATCTTTTTTTACCTTACAAGTTTATATTACAATACTAATGTGTATAATTTGTGAATGTGCAATGAAAAGTAAATGATTTAATTATTCTCCTTGTATTTCTTCAAAGCTATTTAATGTAGCATATGCATCTGAAATTTCTTTTAATGCTGCTCTTGAATAAGTTTTAGTAGAAGTATATTTTTTATGCACTGTATTTGCTTTTGCATATGCAGTAATCAATTGCTCTGATGATGTATCTAAACTTACTTTTTCTTTAGCACTTGTCAATAAATTATTTAAATCAGTTACTGCTGCAGTAATAATATTATTAAATGAATTCTCTTTATATTTGTTGTCAGCTTCAGCACTAGATAATGCTGACTCTACACTTGTCGCTTTCTCTCCCATTTTATTTACCATTATTCTAATTTCTTTTATTTCATCAGAAACTAATATCAAATTACTTTCTGCTTTCTTTAATTCATTTATTGCATTTTGTATTGTTTTCATATCACTACTATCTATTGCATCATAAGCACTATCAAGTGCATCTTTATAACTTTCATAAGAATCTTTCATATAAGTATCTTCATCGTCTCTATGTTCCTTTTCGTAATCAAGTATCAAATCTTCTAATTGTTGTTTATATGAAGATATTGCTGGCTCTAGAGCTTTTATTGCAGCCTCTAAATCATCTGCAGCTTTTTGTATATCACTAGCTGTTTTAGTTGCTGCATTATTTTTTACACTTTTAGCAGTATCTCTTTTAGATTTAAATGTATTCCAAGAAGCAGAAGTATATGTTGAACTATCAGTTATTTTGTCTGCTTTTGCAATTGCTGCGTCTAATTTACTAACTGCATCTTTATGAGCAGAATCATTTGTTAATAATACTAATCCTTCAATTGCTTTATTTAAATTCTTATAAGCTGTATTAACTTCATCTTCATCTGTATTTGTTCTTTCTAATATTGTTTCAGCTTTAGTTAAAGCAGTAGAGAAAGTACTATATGAAGCAGATGTATATTTAGATTTATTACTTACAGCTGTTGCAGCACTACCATTTACTAATGCTCTTAATTCAGATCTAGCTTTAGCTATCTTACCTTCAGTTGAACTTGATTTTACTGATGATAATCCATTATATGCAGATTTTAAATCTGATAAAGCAGAAGAAATTTCCGTTGCTTTAGAACTACTCTTTATTTTTTTAGCTTTATCTAATGCTTTTAATAATTTTCCATAAGTAGACTGTGAGTATGAAGACTCAGAAATCTTTTCAGATTTCTTGATATAATCTTGCAATTCATCATAATAATCATCTTTTTGATTATCATCTATAACTGAATCAATAAATACCACTACATATGTCTTTCCAGAATAAGTATAAACATATACCATATCTTCATCTTCATCTATTTTCTTAAAATCTAATGTTTTAATTGTTGAAGAGGTTGCAGAAATTATTATAAAATCATCTTCATCATATGTATATGTTTTTCCATTAACCTTTATCTTTGTAGAAGATAAAGAACTAATTTCATCAGCATCATCTATACTAATTTCTTTTACAATTCCTAATTCATCATCAGAATTCAAGTGATATAAAATTACACTTTCTTCTTCTGGCATATCATCTTCATCTATCAATGCATAAGACAATGTAGAAGAACTTCCAAGTTTCTTCATTTTTATTCCATCTTTTTTACTAACTGTAACATCTGAAGAAGTTACCAAACCAACATCAACATCAATAGCGCCAGACGCAATAATATATTTTAAAGTCTTACCATCAAAAATTAGAGTAGCTTCAAGAGCAGAATCTAAATCTTCGGTATCATATAACAATATATTTTCTTTATCTGGTCTTTCATAATCTTCGTCATCTACCCAGATTTTTTTACTTGTTACGTCAGTTATCTCGCCTTTTTCCTTTTTATATTTATCAACTATATTTATATAAGAGAATTTTTTATTACTATCTTTATAAAGTAAATCGATTTTTCTTCCATAGTATGCAAGAACATCATCAGAAGACATTGTAACTGTTAATTTATCTTCATTATCAGTAATTGTTACTTTTGCTTCATCCCAATCATCTGAAAATTCAACTGATGTGATAGTAGCATCTTCTAAATATGTATAATTTTTATATTTATTAAGCATCTTTTGGCCTTCGCCATAAGTAATTCCACCTTGTGCTGTTTGACTCTTAGCAGTACATACTCCTGTTCTAAGAGATTTCCAAACTAAATTAGCAATATCTCCTCTTTTTGCACCATCATCATTTTTAAAAGTTCCTAAATCTGATAATAATGATAATTTTTTAGCTTGAGTTATATAATTATTTGGCCATGTTTCTGTACTTTTTTCTACTTCCACATCATAACCTAATGCACGTGTAACCATAGTTACTGCTTCTGCATAAGTAACTGTATCTTCTGGTGCAAAACGTCCATCAGGATATCCATTTATAATTTTTAAATCTTTTGCAATATTTATGTATCCGTAAGCCCAATGCTCAGTTTTTATATCTGTAAAAACATTTTTTTGTTGTTTAGCTGTAGAAAGTTTTCCTTCTTCACCCAAAGCAATAACCATAAGTTTTGCCATTTCTGCTCTAGTAACAGCATTAGATGGTCTATAAGTATTATCTTCCGCATAACCATTGACTAATCCAATATCTACTAGATTTTTTACAGCATCTTCATACTTTGTTCCTTTTACATCTTTAAATTCTGAAGCAGCTAGGGAAACACTACATAGAGTTAAACAAAGCACGAAAACTAAAATTAAGAAAACATTTTTTTTCATATTTCATCCTCCTTAAAAAATTCCCTTAAAATATTCTACTGATATTATATTACAACAAAATTTATAACTCAACATTTTAAGATAAATTTAATAAAATCTTACGGAAATAATATTTCAAAGGTATTTTTATCTTAGATGCTTTTTGTAAAGCAAAAGTTTCACTTTTTCGCAAAAAAATATGATGTCTTTTTTAAACATCATATATAAACAAGTTAAAGCATATCAATAATAATATCATGTAGATGCATTGGAGTTACAGTATTTCTCATTAAAGATTTTGCAATATCTTCAATTACAGTTTTACTGGTTGTAACATCTGTTACTTGACTTCTTTCTATATTATAATTATCTATCTTTTCAACTTCAATGCCATACTCTGTATATGTTTTCTTTTCATTAGATAATATATAATAGTTCAATTCAAAATTATTACAAGCAACAGTCTCCTTTCCTATAAAAAATTTTTTCACGGCACATTTGCCCCTTTCTTCTTTTGTATACTAATATTATATTTTCTCCACATGAAATATATCAAGATATTTCCATCGTAAAAATTTGACAATTTGTGTGATTATGTTGTCGAAACATAAATCAATTCGACAAAAAAATATAAATTAACAAAAATAATACAAATCTACCATACATAAATGCAAAAAAAGAAGTTGCAAAAATAAATTGCAACTTCTTCTTTTTTATTTTATCTTGCAAAAGTGTCAACTTCTTCTTTCATTCTGTTTTCAAAATCTTCTAAATTCATTGTGCCTAAATCTCCTTCTTTTCTTGCACGAACTCCAATTTTATTTGCTTCAATTTCTTTGTCTCCTATTACAACCATATAAGGAATCTTTGCAACTTGTGCTTCTCTAATTTTGTATCCAATCTTTTCATTTCTATCATCAAGTTCAACTCTAAATCCTTTTGCTTTTAATTCTTCTACTATCTTTTTAGCATAATCAGAATGCTTTTCTGTAGATATAGGTAATACCTTTACTTGAACAGGAGCAAGCCACATTGGAAAAGCTCCAGCAAAATGTTCAGTAATAATACCAATGAATCTTTCAATACTTCCAAATATAACTCTATGAAGCATTACTGGTCTATGTTTTTCTCCGTCTTCTCCAATATAAGTTAAATCAAATCTCTCTGGCATTTGGAAGTCTAATTGAATTGTTCCACATTGCCATTCTCTACCAATACAATCTTTAATATGGAAATCTATTTTAGGTCCATAGAAAGCTCCATCACCTTCATTTATTTTATAAGGCATATTTATGCTTTCTAATGCTTTTCTTAAAGCATTTTCTGCCATCTCCCAATCTTCATCTGAACCCATAGAATCTTCTGGTCTAGTAGATAATTCTACTGCATATTCAAAGCCAAATAATTTATAAACCTTATCAATTAAATGCATTAAATTTGTAACCTCTGATTCAATTTGATTTAGTAAGCAGAATATATGAGCATCATCTTGAGTAAAACATCTAACTCTAAATAGTCCATTTAATTGTCCAGACTTTTCATGTCTATGAACTAGTCCTAATTCTCCCATTCTTATTGGCAAATCTTTGTATGAATGTAGAGTTCTTTTATACACTAACATTCCACCTGGGCAGTTCATTGGCTTTAATGCAAAATCTACATCATCAATAACTGTTGTATACATGTTATTTTTATAATGGTCCCAATGTCCAGATCTATGCCATAGTTCTTGATTAAGCATTATTGGTGTTTTGATTTCTACATAACCATTTTCTGTATGTATTTTTCTCCAAAAATCTTCTAGAAGATTTCTTAAAACCATACCTTTTGGTAAGAAAAATGGAAAACCTGGTCCTTCTTCCATGATAGTAAATAAATCTAGTTCGGCGCCTAACTTTCTATGATCTCTTTTCTTTGCTTCTTCTAACATATTTAAGTATGCATCTAATTCAGATTTTTTAGGGAAAGAAGTTCCATAAATTCTTTGAAGCATTTTATTTTTTTCGCTACCTCTCCAATATGCACCAGATGATGAAGTTAATTTAAATGCTTTAACTAAGCCTGTACTCATCAAATGAGGTCCTGCACAAAGGTCAGTATAATCTCCTTGTTTATAAAAAGATATTTCTTCACCTTCTGGCAAATCTTCAATTAACTCTACCTTATATGGTTCATTTAATTCTTTCATAAGTTTAATTGCTTCATCTCTTGGAAGAGTGAATCTTTCTATAGCTAAATCTTCTTTGCATATTTTATCCATTTCTTTTTCGATTGCTTCTAAATCTTCTGGAGAAAATGGTTTTTCTACATCATAATCATAATAAAATCCATTTTCTATTGAAGGACCTATTGCAAGTTTTGCATCAGGGAAAATTCTTTTAACAGCTTGTGCCATAATATGTGATGTAGTATGTCTATATGCTCCTTTTCCCTCTTCATCATCAAAAGTTAAAATACTTAATTTGCAATCTTCATTTAAAGCTGTTCTTAAATCTACAACTTCTCCATTTAATAAAGCAGATGTTGCTACTTTTGCAAGTCTTTCACTTATCTTTTGTGCTACTTCATAAATTGATACTCCATTTTCAACTTCCATAACAGAGCCATCTTTTAAAGTAATTTTAATCATTTTTAATTCCTCCTTATTATATGTTTTTAAACATTTATAAGGTAAACAAAAGCACTCCAAATGCTTTGTTTACCAAAACATTAGGAGTGCTTAATATTATCTTATATTGAACACGGTTCCATCCTAAATTTATCTTAATTAGTGATTATAACGTAATCAACGTGATGCTATTTAAAGGGTAGTTTTTCAGTTACATATCCTAGGTCTGCTTTCAGCCGGTAACAAACCATCTCTAAAGGAAGTTCAAATAACTTACTTTGTCCTTTACATCAACAATTAGATTTTAGCACCATTAAGTAAATCTGTCAATATTTTCAAAAAATATTACACTCTTATAATAATCACTAGCCTTTATGGTTTTAATGTTACTGGCTTTGATGTTTGCTCATTTCCCGCTTTATCCGTTGCCTTTGTCATTATATAATAAGTTACACCTTTTTCCAATTTTGGTATTGCACTAGCCCTAGAATACCAAATATAGTTAGGATCCGTTTCCGCTTTTATCGCAAATTGGAATATTCCTGTCAAACCTGATTGAGTTTCTACATCATCAACTATATCTGTATCTGTTTGATTTACAGTTATAGAAAGTCCATTTGTTTCATCATATTTAACTGTCGGAGCATCATTAGAAGGAAGTGTTGTATCTAAGTGTATTTTATCATATGCACTTGCAATTTTTCCTGCTTTGTCTCTAAAGAATGCATATACTGTTTTTTCTCCATCACCATTTGATAATCTAAAGTCTTGATATTGATTATCAAAATCTACCCAGCTCGCCGTTGGCACTTGTTCTTCTGTTGTAAATACATCTTTTGCATACATTGACTGCAAATATAATGTTACATCTCTAGAATTAGTATATCTATCATTACTATTTATAGTTACACTTGAATCTAACAATGTTTTAGAATCTCCAGAAACATATTCACTGTCTCTTAATTCAAGTCTATTTAAAGCAGAATAAACTGTTCCATTACCAGCTTCATCTTCAACATATATTACTATATTTTTTTCTGTATCAGAATATCTTCTATTATCATATGAAAATTGTGGATACATCTGATTCAATTCTTTAATGGCTTTATTTGCATTTTCTCTTTCACCACTTGTTGATAAAGAACTTGCTAAAACAGCATTGAATTTTGAAATTTTTTCATAATACTCTTCATATGTTTTCAAATAATTATCAATTGTTTCTCCTTTAATTTTTTGTTCTCCCCATAAATACTTTTCTACTAGAGTTTCAGGAGTATCTGCAAAACTTTCTGTAGACATAGTATAATATTCTGGATAATTATTTCTTGTTTCATCATCTATTGCAAAATTACTTGTTTCTTTTATTTTACACCTTATAGTGCTTATACCTGTTTCTGCATCATTCATATATAATTTTCCATCAGAAAACATTACGACAGGTGGAATATTATCTATCTTAGAAATAACTACATTTTTAGAAAGAGATTTTCCTTCTGGATTTTCAGCTATAAAAGTATAGACACCATTTTCAGTAATTTTAACAGTATTACCATAGATAAAATAATTTAATTTAGATGTATCGCCACCAGCAACATCATCTTCTTTTCCCCACTTAAAGTTCCAACCGTCTGCTTCACCAACTTTTACGTTTGGAATAGAAAGTAATAGTTCTGCATTTTTGGACCAAGTTATTGGATTTCCCTGTATATTTATGGTAAATCCTATTCCAGTTTCTTTTCCTATTTCTTTTCCTAGTAAATATTCAGTTAATGCATAATAGTCATTACCCTCATATGTACAAGGATTTATGACATATATATTTAAGCTTCCTTCATTTAATATATATCCTCTATCATAATTTGAAAGATGAATTTTGCCTAACTTACTTATATCAACATAATAGTATTCTCCAGTATCATCTTCACTTAATTGTCCAAGAAGATTATTTTTAGTAAGTAAATCAATTAGTCCTCCATCCCCACTTGCACTTACCATTTTACCATTTTCAAATTTAACTGGCAAAGTATCATTTTGAGCATAATATTCAATTACATATTGCTTAACCGTATCTAAATCACTCATAAAGTTAGATATGTCTTTATCATTATTAAGATTCTTCATAGAAATAACTGCAGTAGTTGTAATAATTATAATTACAGCTATTGTAATTATTAAAACTACTAAAGAAAATCCTTTATTTTTACTTATCATGTGTAGTCACCTCTATATCTAGTTTATACATTATTTGTCAATTTGTAAATAGTTAATTATATTCATTAGCTTTTCTTTTTTTATTTCATCACTTGATATTTTATAAACATAGAGCATTAAAAATAAAAAAAAGAAATTTTTAAAATATGCTGCTATAAATATTGAAATTAGAAACATTATAATAAGTAATATATAGCTTAAATATGTACTTACTCTTTTACCCTTTTGCTTACCTAAAAATATTTTTAAAATTATTCTTAAAATTCTTCCTCCATCAAAAGGATATATAGGTATACAATTAAAAACTAATATTAAAATGTTTATAGTGAAATATAATTTATTATGATATATAAGAGCAAAAGCTATACTTGATAATGGACCAGCTATACTTACAAGAAATTCTTTTTTATCAGATAACTTGCCTATATATTTTGCACTAACCCCAACAGGCATTAAAGATATTTCAGTAATATCTATATTTAGCAAAAGAGCTACTATCATATGAGAAAGTTCATGCATTATGGCAAAATTATAAAACATTAAAAATAACTCTAATTTTCCAATAATAAAATAATATATTATCAATAAAATTAAAGTTATATATATCTTAACTGACATTTATATTTCTCCTAATATTTCTTCGGGATTGATAAATTTTTCATTTAATCTTATTTCAAAATGCAAATGTGGTCCTGTTGCATTTCCACTCATTCCAACTTTACCAATTATATCTCCTTGATTTACTTTTTGTCCCTTTTTAACCTCTATGTTTGAGCAATGTGCATATACTGTTTTTAAATTTTCATCTTCTATCATTATACATTTTCCATAAGTAGAATAATTTTCTGCAAGTATTACTGTCCCATTATGAGCAGCCACAAAATTTGTTCCTGTATCAGCAGCAATATCAATTCCTTCATGATAAGAACTAACTATTGGGTTGTCACTAACACGATTTCCAAATCTTGATGTAACTGTTCCTATGAGAGGCAATTTTATATCATAATTTGTTTTTATATATTTTGCATCCTCTGATATTTCATCTTCATTATCAATTACCACCTCTGAAATTTTATCTTCAATTGTATCGCCAGAAATATAATCTCCTGATGGTAAAATTAAATCTCCAGATGCAAAATCTTCAAAGTACAATTCATCACCAGATACAGCTTTGAATATATTTTCAAATTCATTTCTTATTTTACTAAATAATGTTGAAATTTCCATTCCATTGGACATGTTAGCCGTTATCCATTCTTCAACTATTGTTATATCAAAAAATCTTGCAACTAATATAAGTATAATAATTAGCATACTAATTATTATTTGGTCTAAAAACATTTTTATAAAATTAAATTTTTTATTTTTAGTTTCTTTTATATACCTATTACTTTCACTTCTTAAACTTCTTCTATAACTAGTTCTATCAATAGTTCTTTCCATATAATCGCCTCCTAGTTAATCTATATGCTTGACCATTTATTAAAATTCATGTTACCTCATATAATAATTGAAATTGCAATACAAGCAACAGCAAATAATCCAGCTAAATATATAGCCTCACGTTTAATATTTTTTAATTTATTTTTATATTTTTCATTTTCAATATTATTTTCAATCTGAATTCTTTTTTCATATTCCATAACAATGTCTTCTGCTTCATTCAAAATAATATCTTTGACCTTTGATTCCAATTTAGAATTTGTTGATTCTAAAATATCAGATTTTAAAATAAAAATTGCCTCTTCTATCATATTTGAAGGAAGATCCTTCACGCAAATTATTTTTTTACCCATATGTGAAATCATAATTACCTCCTATTAAATAAAATCTGGTTTAATATTTTTATCATCTTTAATAACTTCAAAATGTAAGTGACTTCCCTCTTCTTTTTCAAAGCCAAAACCATTTGCAATTTTGGCTATTACTTCGCCTTGTTTTACGTTTTGACCAATGCTTAAATTGTTATTTTCTTGTATTCCAGAATATTTTGAAACATAGTTATTATCATGTTTAATCGTAACTGTATAACCATATTTATTGTCCTTATATATATCACTTATAATTCCATCAGCACTAGCCATCACATCTTTACCAACTTCTGCTATATAATCAATTCCATTATGACTTAACCATTCATTTAAAGTTTTTGAATAAGTTAATTTTCCATCGCTAAAATCCATTCCTATATTACCTTCAACTGGAACAATAAATGAAATTTCTTTATTCTTAGCTATAGTTTCCACTACATTTTCTTTTATAATATTAGTACTAATTACTTCGCTATTGTTATTTTTTTCTTCGTTTTCGTTTTTATTTACTTCTGGTGTTTTAATAATGCCTATATTATTGTCTTTTTTTTCTTTTAATTCGTCTAATTTTTTAATTAAATTTTCAGTAACAGCTTTTTGAGTTTCAGATAAACTTTGAGTATAAATAATATTATCGTTACTCTCAGCATGTATATTATTTTTAGCATTATTCGAATCTACATTATAAACAAGAAGTGTAATTAAAAATGATAAAATTCCTATTCCTAGTGCACTACTGGTTAAAATAATTTTTTCTTTATGCATATTATAAAAATCTTTTAATTTCATAAAAAAACACCTCCATATCTATGAAGGTATTATTTACAATAATTAGAAATATATACAAATTAGTATATATTTTTTTGAACTTCAACTCCAGTATAATAATGCTTTATAATAGAAATATAATCATTTCCTTCTAGTGCCATTTGATTAGCTCCATCTTGGCTCATTCCAACTCCATGTCCATATCCTACAGTATGAAATAAAATAGCATCACCACTTTCTTCAATTTTAAAATTTGTAGATTTTATACCTGTCAAATTTCTCAATGTTGATGCCTCAATAATTATTCCGTCAATATTTAAAGTGTTAACTCTCCCACTTTCTGTATAATCTAATATAGTTATCGTAGAGTTATTATTATAATTATGTACCAAACTATTTATCAAATTTTTAAATTCCTCTTTTGAAAAAGTTTTGGTTTCTTGACGAAATTCTTTTTCTTTGCCATCAACACTTATCAAATATGGCACTTCTGCTTTAGACCATAAATATTTTATATTTTCTGTTTTTCCACCGCTATTAGCATGAAAAAAAGCATTTATCAATTCTCCATTATAAGTTATAGTTTCTCCAGATGTGCTAGTTACAGCACTTTCTAGCTTTGCCCATTTTTCATTTTCCCCAGAATCATCCCATGATGCTAATGCATATTCTTTTGTTTTATAGGCTTGACAACAATTTATATCATCACACATATCTGCATCAAATTCATGCTTAGTTGCATTTCTTATTTTAAATAATGTATATGTTCTTGCGACAACCGCCTGTGCTTTAAGAGCTTCAATTTCGTACGTAACTGGCATCTCACCAATCAACACACCTTTAATGTAATCTTCTAAATCTATTTCAACTACTGTATTACTTTCTTTTAATAAAAGTTTTATTTTGTTATTAAAAACTAATTCATTTTCATTTTTTACATCTGTATTTTTATTATTAAATTCACCATTTATTATAGTGGGCATTATAAAGCAAATAAGCATATACAGTAAAAATAAGATTATAGCATACCATATTTTTATATTCTTTATATATTTATATTCCAAAAAATTACCTCCTATCCATTTACATATTTAATAATATGAGGACAAGAGGTAAAAATAGAACAAAAAAACTGTCTTTAATTTTTAAGACAGTTTAATTACAATTATTTAATTGCTGCAACTACTTCACTAAATGCTTTAGGATCATTAACAGCCATTTCTGCAAGCATTTTTCTATTTATATTGATATTTGCTTTTTTCATTCCATTTATTAGTGTGCTATAATTGATTCCGTTTGCTCTAGCAGCAGCATTTATTCTAGCAATCCATAATCTTCTAAAATCTCTTTTCTTTAATCTTCTTCCAACATAAGCATATTGTCCAGATTTCATAACAGCTTGTTTAGCCATTCTAAATCTAACACTTTTTGCTCCATAATAGCCTTTAGCCATTTTTAAAACTTTTTTATGTTTTTTTCTTGTAATTTTTGCTGTTTTTACTCTTGCCATTCTTCTTCGCTCTCCCTTCTAATTAGTTTCCATATGGTAACATTTTCTTAACTGTTTTTTCCATTGTCTTATCAACTAAAGTTGGTTTTCTTAAATGTGCTTTTCTTTTAGTTGTTTTAACATTTAATAAATGTCTTTTGTTCATTTTGTTTCTTTTAATTTTTCCTGTTCCTGTAAAGCTAACTCTTTTTGCAGTAGCTCTATGTGTCTTCATTTTAGGCATATTAAAAACTCCCTTCTTATTTAACTATTTTTGGGTTGATCATAAGTATCATACTTCTACCTTCAAGTTTAGGTTCTTTATCTACTGTTCCAACCTCTTCTAATGCCTCAGCAAACTTTTTTAATACATTTGCTCCAAATGTAGTATTGTTTACTTCTCTACCTTTAAACTTAATAGTGGCTTTTACCTTGTTGCCATCTTCTAAAAACTTTCTTGCGTTTTTAGCTTTAAACTCAAAATCGTGCGTATCTATAGTTGATGAAAGTCTAATTTCTTTAACCTCAACAACTTTTTGCTTTTTCTTAGATTCTTTTTCTTTACGAGCTTGCTCATATTTATATTTACCATAGTTCATTACTTTGCAAACTACTGGTGTTGCACTAGGAGCAACTTCAACCAAGTCCAAGTCTCTTTCTTCTGCAATTTTTAATGCTTCTTTTATAGGCATTACCCCAAGCTGTTCTCCATTTTCATCAATAACTTTTACTTCTTTTGCTACGATTTCTTCATTTATAGATAGTTCTTGTTTGATATAAACCCCTCCTTAAATTTTCAAAAAAAATAGACTTAAGAGTCTTCTTAAGTCAAACCACGCAAATAAATAATATAAGTTAAATAGATTATTATTTATTAACCATTAGTCACTCATGTGCTAAGGTGAGAAGTGGATGACTTCTTCTTGACTAAAAGGTATTTTAACACCCTTTTTAATATTTGTCAACAATAATTTACCAAAACATGTATATATTTTCAAAATAAGGAGAAAATGGTTTTAGGTGGTGATAATAAATGACAAATAAAGAACTTTTATATGTTGAAGATGCTTTAGGTCATGAAAAATTTATGAAGACTTCTGTAAGCCAAGCATCTACTCAACTATCAGACCCAAATCTTTCTGCATATATGGGGGAATTGGTACAAAAACATACCGAAATCTATAACAAATTTCTAAATTTATTATAAGGAAGAAAATATGGAAGATAGAGACATAATGGAAAAAGAATTACTTGTAATTAAAGGTGCATGTGATTTATATCAGCATGGAGCAATTGAATCATCTACTGCCAATGTTCATGAAGCATTTAAATGTGCTTTAAATGAAACACTAAATATTCAAAATAAACTCTATAATCTAATGGCTGAAAGAGGTTGGTATAAGATGGAGATGGCTCCTCAACCACAAATTGATACAGCAAAACAAAAATATTCTAATTATTAAAATATTTTTATACCAAAAATGGGGCTGTAAAAAATCAATTTACAACCCCATTTCATTTTTTCATATTTTTATTTTGAATTTACGAACATAATCATTCCTGCTCCAGTTGCATAATTCCATGTAGCTAAATCTTTTTGTATATCAACTCCTTTTGCTTGAGCAGTTTGTATAAACGAGCTTATAAAGCTATTTTCATCATTAACTGAATATTTTATAAATATTTCATTATTTTTATCTTTTTCTTTAATCCATATATCTACACAATCTTCAACAGATTTTGCAAATAATCCTTGAGATGTATACCAATCACATTTATCGTCATTTTTTAAGTATTCATAATAATCAGTTCCATCTACAAAAGCTTCATCTAATACAAATGTATTTTCATATATAAAATCTGTAGAAGAACAACATACCCAGTAAGGTACACCAAATGTACCACCATTATTAGTAGTATCAACCATATACCATACTCCGTCAATTTTTACAGCATTCCATGCATGTCCTCCATTATTCATCATACCAGTTGCCATTACAGACTCTAGCCCACTTTCATATGCTAATATATTAAAAGCATATGCGTATGATTGGCAAACTCCTAATCCTTCACAAAGAATACCATATGTATTCCAAGAGTTAGGATATTTTTGATATACATCTTGATTTCCTGCTTCTGCATATTCTAATGCTGCATCATTATATTTAGCATTATCTTCTAAGTACTTATAAATTTTAGCAATTTTTTCTTCTTCATCCATATTATTTGTAATAATTGAATTAACAACCTCTTTTGATTTTTTATATACAGCTTCTTGATATCTTTGTGTTGTAGTTTTATCTACACCATATTTAGGATAGAATACACTATAATCCGAAGAAAAATAATTATGATTTTCATCAGTCAAGTCTAATGTCATTATATAAGGATTTTGATACCAAACATATGTTAAATCATCAAAAAATTCTTCAGGATTTCTATACTCAGGAAATGCTTTTAATGATATTTCATCTTCATGATTTATCAAGCAAAGAGCCAAATATTTTTGACCTGCTGTTTTAACAAAAATTGGATATTCTGTATCTTTAACAGTTTGCTTGTTTCCCTCTTCAACCTCTTTTTCTGTTGATTTTCTTTGCTCGTCAACATAGTTATTATTATTGATTTCTGTATCTGCTTCTTCTTCCTTATTATTATTATCATTATTATTTGGTGTTGTTACATTATTGTCATTATCGTTTGGTATAGTTGTATTATTGTCATCATTATTTGGCTTTATTACATCATTATCAGCTGGCTTTGTTGTGCTATTATCATTTTGCTTTGTTACACTACCATCATTTTTTACAACCTCAATTACTCCATTAGGATGCTTTATCGCTATATATTCTGGGTTATCATCAGCAACATATGAGTCAATAGTATCTAATGATTTTGAATAAATTCCTCCTGTAAATAATCTTGCAACTTCCATATCTGCTCTTCTTAGCAAGTTAGCTGAATCCAATTTTACTTTTGCACCTTCAGGATAAGTTGTTTTAGATGCTAAATCTATTTTTGCATTATTATATTCACTACTCATACCGTCTGTATCAACTGATGGTATACTTTGAACTGGAGTTTCAACAAATCCACCTTTGTTAGGTTGTACTCTACTCTTAACTTCAGCTGGGAACTCACAATTTTCATTATAATAGCTTATTCTTCCTGTTAATTTTGTTCCTACAACTTCATATTTATAATCACATTTTTTTGTAATAGTAGATTCTGAATTTTCAATCTTATAGAAATTTATTGGATAATTTTTAAAGGTTTCATTATCTTTTTGCATTACTTTAACTGTTTCAGGAAATTCTTCAAGATATCCTTTTCCATTTGACACAAGCGACTTATTGTCAATTTTAGATGGAATTATATTGCTATATTTTGTTTCATCAATTGCTCTACTAAAGAAACTTTCATTTCCTCTAGAATCAACAGCAGTTATATAATATATATATCCGGAACTCGTCATTTTGATGTTGAACATATCCCGAAGAATCTACATACGAATTATCTACTATGCTTGTATCTGAAAAAATTGAAGTTCCTTTTGCTATATATTCTGTAGTAGAAGAACTTACAGTATCAACTAATTTTAACACGTCACCTATATATGCACATTCTTCTCTAGTTTTATTTTTTGCTTCTGCTTTATATCCAAATGGTAAGCTTCTATATATTTTATATGACGATGCACCTTCTACAGGTAACCATTTAACTGAAATAATTCCCTCGTCACTAATATTAGTATATGCATTAGGAGTGCTAATGTCATTTTTTATAGTGAAAGGAACTACTATAGGCTCATCTAATTTCTTTACACTTGTAGAATCTAAATCATATCTAATACATAAATAATAAATTGGAGCATATCCCCAAATTCCATTTTTTTGAGAATCACTTCTCGCATCAGATTTCAAAACTGGAGTTAATGGCTTTACAACAACATCTTCTCCATTTTCTGTTATAAATCCATCATTTAATTGATATACTGTACTTGATTCTTCACATTTTGAATCTGTGTGAACAGTTATAGCTTTAACTGGATCAACTACACTATTAAAATGAAATGTAAATTCTGTTGTTTGTTCAACATTATAAAATGGTTTAAAAAAGTAATTTGAATTATTCTCTTCTTCTTCAAATTCATTTTTTAAATCTCCTACGGATAGTAGTATTCCACCATTACCGTTTAAATTTTCATTAGTCTCTTCTTTTTCTCCAAACCAGCTACAGCCAGTCATTGATATTGCTAAAATAATACATATAATCGCAAAAAATACTTTACTAAAACTTTTTTTCATTTTATCCCCCTCGTTTCTATATTTTTATACTTCAATTTTATATGATTACCTTTTTAGTGTCAATTTTATTTTTTCTATAACCCAACTATCCGTAGTCTTACATAAAAAAGAACCCCGCATAATGCAGAGTTCTTTTCCCATAACATATTAAATTTTATTCTGGCTACCAACAAGCATTCGTCACACATTCAGTCTTTTTTAGATGCCTATTGATAAATCTTCGGAGACGAGGTCCAATTGCCCAAATATCTCCTCTGATTATTGCCTCCTCTCTGATGATTTGAACGATTTTCTTAATTTTCTTTTCATTCGTCAGCAAGACTTGTGTATTTCTCATATAATATGTGCTCAAAATCCAATTTCCTTTGCGAGGTTTAAGTACCAAAGAATGTACTCCATTCCCCATAAGTTCGTCCGAATGAATTTCAACTCTGTCATTTACACATAATATAGCATATGGAATGCTATATTCGTCTTCAATCTCAATAATATAAGCATCCTCCATTAGTTCATTAACAGTCCGCGTTGAAGCCTTCCAAAGGGGAATAGTAGCTGAGGTATTTGCCGTACGAATAGTCATGTCCAACATCGTTCTTCATCCTTTCTTTATTACATTCGTATTAAGAAATTATAGCAACCGAGTTTCCATAATCTAGTATAATCTCTCTTACAAACAATGTCAAGTTTTTTTATAATAAGTGATTGACAAAATCTTACTTTTATATTAGAATATATACGCAGATGTTTAGGAGTTGGCCCGGAAGGCTTCTAAGCAAAACAATAATAAAATTTGAATGGAGGTTTAAGTAATACCATGAATAACACTACACATAGCGTAAAAGCTAGCGAAATTGAAAGAAAATGGTATGTAATCGATGCTGATGGAAAAGTTCTTGGTAGACTTGCAGCAGAGGTTGCTAAATTATTAAAAGGTAAACACAAACCAACATATTCTACACATTTGGATTGTGGAGACCATGTAATAGTTATAAATACAGATAAAATGATACTTACTGGAAACAAAATGGAAGACAAAATATATAGAAGACATACTGGTTATATTGGTAACATGAAAGAAGTTTCTGCCAAAGATGCTATGGCAAAAGACTCTACACATGTTCTAATGCTTGCTGTAAAAGGTATGCTTCCAAAAAATTCCCTTGGAAGAAAAATGTTAACAAAATTAAGAGTATACGCAGGAAATGAGCATGAACAAATTGCTCAAAAACCTGAAGTATACAACTTTTAAGGAGGAATAATAGATGGCTAAAAAAGAAACAACTGTATTTCTTGGTACTGGTAGAAGAAAAAGCTCTATTGCAAGAGTTAGAATTATGCCAGGAAAAGGAAATTTAATCGTAAATGGAAAACCATTAGATGAATATTTACCTACTGAAGTATTAAGAATTATTGCAAAGCACCCATTTGAAGTTACAAATACAAGTGGAAAATTTGATATGATTGTTAAAGTAGAAGGTGGCGGACTTTCTGGTCAAGCAGGAGCTATTAGACATGGCTTAGCTAGAGCTCTAGTTGCTGCAAACGAAGAAAATAGACCTGCCCTTAAAGCAGCTGGATTCCTAACAAGAGATCCAAGAATGAAAGAGAGAAAGAAACCAGGTTTAAAGAAAGCAAGAAAAGCACCACAATTCTCAAAGAGATAATATTTTCAAAATCACAAACCCTACAGTTGTATATGGCTGTAGGGTTTTAAGTTTTATAAGAATTAGTTAAATCGTATAAAATTTAGTTCGTAGGTAACAAGTAGGTAACAAATTTTTATTCAATTAGATTCATAGTATCATTAGCTGTTAATCCTTCTAAATTATAAAATGTATCTGGTACATTTCCAATCAAAACAGTTTCAGCTACATTAACATTATTTATAACTTCAACAACCTCATTTGTAAAAGGTGCAACTATTGTCATTTCGCTTTTTATTTCTAAATAAATTCTATGTCTCGTTTGGTTTATTCCTGTTGAAATAAATTCAGTTTTATAATCTGTATTTACAGTTCCAGCAGGAATAATTTTTACAGTAAAATCTGGTCCTACTCCAGATAGAAGTTCATTACCAGTAAAATATCCTAATGGAATTTTTATATACATATCTTCAAGTTCCATATACTCTTCTTGTATCCTATTAGTTATTTGTGTTGCTATTTTATTCATTTCAACAACATTTGCTCTTAATGCTAATATGCTTCCATTTTCATCTTTATCTAAAGTAACTAAATCTAAATAACCTAATCCTCCCATTATCTCCTGCACTACCTTGCCAGAAATTGATGTTGCTAAACTTTCTGAATTTATTTTGCAAAGAGCAATTAACGGAGCCTTAATAAAATTAGTAATTCCATTAAAAGCCAAGAATATACAAATAACTATAATAAATATTTTATACCCTTTTTTCTTTTTTCTAATGTTCAATTTTTCAAATTTTATTTCTTTAATCATATTACATTAGAGAACTTACAGAATCTTTTTCATACAATCTAGGAATTAGTAACCTTTGGCCTGAATAAATCATATCATCTTTTAATTCATTTACTTCCTTAATATAATCAACTGTACTCCTAAATTTTTTTGCAATATTCCACAAACTATCCCCATGTTTAACATAGTATATAACTATGCTTGGCATATCTGGTACTTTTTCATCACTAACTTCTAACTTCGTAACACTATTTATTTCAATTTCTTCATCAGAAATAATAGTAACTACTAATTTGACTACAACTTGTAATTGATTTTCTCCACTTTTTTTATATTCTATATCTTCAATATGAATATGTACAATTGGAGACATATTTTTATTTATATCATCAATTTTGATAACTTGTTGAAATGGTAATTCTAATTTTTTATTTTCAACAATATGACTATCATTTTTTGCATAAAAAATATTTACATCTATATTACCAGTAATAGCGACTTTGCCATCTAAAATATTTTTTTCGTTCAATTCAATAGCACCGTCAATATTAAGAATATTAGTATTATCTAATTCTGGAACAACTAAATCTTGTATGATTTCTATTTTATCTTCTTTGTCAATCATTCTTTTAAGTATGTTAATATTTTCATTTTCAACTTTTAAAATTGAATTTGGAGTATAAAAGTCTGTAACTAATTCAATGTTTCTAGTTTCATATGAATATGTAGTTACATCTATATCACTTTCTATTAAAATTGCATTTGACTGTAAATCTTGATATACAGGTCTTACAGAAAAATCTTTTATTTCATAATCTATAACAACTTCGTTATTTTCATTTATACCATCTACATCAATAAATCCCATAACTGGTAATGTCGTTTCAAAAGTTTCTATATTCTGCTTTTCATTGTCAGCAATATAAATTATTTTTACACACGCTTCTGCTTTTGCCAAAATTTTATTATAGCTAATTTTATATTCTTTATTTTTTATAGATATTGAACTATCTAGTATCTCGCTAATCGGTAAGTTTTCATCATTAAGTTTAATATTTTCTTTTATTTCAACATTAGTATTACTTTGATTTATAGGTCCACAAATATTTTTTTCAACTTTTTGAAATTGCATTTTTTCATCATTTGTAATACCTTTAATTATATTTACATCGCAATTTTTAAAAGCTTTCATATCAAATGTTATTGGACATCTAATTGAAATTTTTCTACCATTTATAACTTTATATTCTACCTTGTTACTACTATATTTCATCTTTAAAATTGTTTTTTCATCAATACCTTTAAAATCTAATACTTCTGAAAAACCAATTTGAGAATTAACTCCTCGAACAGAATTAGTTTCATCATCAGCTATATATACAATGCATATATCTACTGTTCCATCAAGTCTAACTTTATTGTCTTCAATGGTTTTTTTTGCAATACATATTTTCTTTGAAATTTTTACTATACTTAATATATCTGGTTTAATGTCTTGAATAACGACTTCACCTTCTATAGTTCTAGTTTTTTTCTCATACCCAATATATTTGCATACATTTATAGTTTCATTGATTGTCTCCGTACACATAATAATACCTCCTATTAAATTTTGTATGTAACATTGTTACACTTTTCTTAATAAAAGATATTTATATTAGTTAAAAAATATTACAAAAAAATATGGACATTCTAAAAATAGAATGTCCATATTTTGATACTGCAATAAATTTATAAAATAATTTTATTTGGATCCGACATGTTATTAAGTATAGAAGAGTAAGTACCGTTGCTATCTGCAATATCTAATTCTACTCTATTAGATAATACATCAACGTAGCTGAAGTTTTCTTTTATTATACTATCTTCAAGTTTTACTAAAAAGTGATTTGTATAAGTACTAATTAAAGTTCCTTCTTTTTCGAAAGTTTTATTTCTTCCTAAGCTACCACGAAGTAATACTTTTTGGCCAACACAACCTTCTATATTCTTCTTCACTTCACTAATATTGCTCTTTTCTATCACTTAAAACCACCCCTATTTCTTCAAGAAAGCATTATGCTTCTTTCACTTTATGTACAAGCAAATTATATCACAAAGGTCGATAAATGTCAAAAAATATTTTTGCTTTAGAACGCTACAGCCTCAACGGTTTTAAGCTACTATTATGTGAACTTTTTGCGTGCATTTTATGTAACATAATTATAGAAACTAAATCATATCTTTGTCCTTTCTATGAAAATATTTTATTTATTTATTATTGTTACGTGGAAACTTTCTCCAGTATTATTTGAATATCTTGTTACTAAGTTATTATTTCTTATATAAATTCCTGTTAGATTTCCATTTACTGATGCACTTATTCCACTTTCTATTTTCGTTATTATCTCTGATGTTCCCTTCGATAAATCTTTTATTCCTTCTTCTGTTAGTATTTGTATCTTACTTGCATTTCCTAGTCTCTTTGCTGTGTTTAATTCTTCTTCGCTTGTTACTAACATATTTATCTTCGTTGTGTCTATTTCATAATAACTTCTTATTTCATCTTTTACCATCGTCTTTGCATTCTTCATCTTGCTTACTAAATTCATTGCTATATCTAAGTCTATTTGTCCTCCGTACACTGCTGTTATTTCTTTTATCTTCTTTGCTACTAATCTTACATATCTTATTTCTGTATCTACTTTGCCCCTTACTTGTACTGTTGTTATATTTCCTATGTTGTTTATAAACTTAAATTCTTTATTTATTTCTTTTGTTCCATTTGGTACTTTTATTTCTATTTCTTTTTGATATGTATTTCTATATCCTTCTTTCATTTCTTCATAACCTTCTGGTAAA
>CANQBB010000016.1 GCA_947588905.1 uncultured Clostridia bacterium | reverse complement strand
TCCATTATCTTTCAAATTCTTTATTTTTATGCTTTTTTGAAATTGATTCAAAATATGAGTTCATTCTATTATTAATTGTCTCCATAGCATTTCTTATACTTGATAATTCATTTCTAACTTGAATTGAATTCATATTTTTAAATTCGTCAGGAATATTTATTCTAATATCTGAAACATTTATTCCATATTTCTTTCCAAGCATATAAGCAATTGATTTACTTTTAAAATCATTCAATTCATTATTACCTATTTCATCTAATTCTACTTTTGCAATTTCTCTTGCTAGTTCCTTAAAAATAATTGGTATTTCTCTGTTATGTTCAATATTGAAAAATCTTCAAAATTCTTATGGTGGAACAGTTAGTGAAATTGCTTTTTATGTATGCTATATGCTAATAATACTTTTAATTGTAACTAGCTTTACAAATATAACTAATATCTGTATTCAGACAATTAAAAAATTAAATAATTTTATGGGATTGATTATTCCAACTATAATTACATTATTAGTTACAATGGGTAATATTTCGACAGCAACAGTTATGCAACCAGTAATTTTAGCTATGATATCAATCATATCTACTCTTATATCTAATTTAATAATTCCAGTTATATTGATTAGTACAATTTTAAATTTGATAAGTAATATATCTTCAAAAGTTAATGTTGAGAAAATAAGTACATTTTTTAAAAAATCTGTTATGTACATATTAGAATTTATAATGATTATTTTTGTTGGAATATTATCTATAGAAGGAAGTCTTTCTGCAAATGTTGATGGAGTTACAGCTAAAGTCGCAAAGTCTGTAATTAGTAATAGTGTACCTGTTGTGGGAAAACTTATTGGAGATGCAGCAGATAGCGTGATTGGTGCTGTTGGCATTACTAAAAATGCTATTGGAATTATTGGCATTATAGTAATTATAGTTATAACAATTATTCCAATTATCAAGGCTTTTGTTTTGATGATGTTATTTAATTTAAGTTCTGCTATTTGCGAATCAATTGCAGATAATAGAATTTCAAAATGTATGAGCTTAACTGCAGATTCTATTAAAACTATTTTTGGAATAATGATTATGACGGTATTTCTTTTTGCTATTGCAATAACACTTATGATTAAAGTAAGTAATTTTTCTCTTGTATATAGATAATTTATAGAAAGGAATAAGATTTTATGATAAATAATCTTTCTAATTTTTGCATTTCAATTATTTGTACTATTATGATGATTATAATTTTAGAAATGATTATTCCTGAAGGAAAGAGTAAGAAGTATATTACTTTTATATGTGGGATAGTTGTTACAATTGTGCTATTAAATCCAATTCTTAATTTATTAAATATAAATATTGATGATGTTCTTGCTCTTAATGAGATAGAGTATGAAGAATATAAATATGATGAAAATTTGTATAATGAAAATTTAAAGAAATCTTATGAAAAATTTTTAATTGATGATATCGTAAATAGACTTAAAGAAAATGGATATAAAGTTAATAATGTAAAAGTTAAATATGATGATACAACTTTTGAACCGGTTGAACTGAGAATGAACTTAGAAAGTGATAATGGATATGTTCAACCAATTAAAATTGAAGTATCAAAAGCTAATTCAAATTCAATAAGTGAAGTTACTAAAAATAAAATTAAAAACATTATAAAAGAAAATTATGGTATTGAAAAAGATAATATTTATATAGATTAGAGGTGTTTAGATGGATAAGCTTATTTCTAAATTTAAATTAGGAAATAATAAAAAACAAATTGAAAATATAGTAATATTTATTATCTTACTAATCATAGTTATTATAGTAATAAACAACTTGTTTGCAGAAACTAGTAAAGACATAAATGAAGATAATAAAGTAAATGTTGTAAGCGATGATTTAAAAAATGATGAATTAGAAAGAAAATTAGAAAATATACTTTCGCTAATGAGTGGAGTTGGCAATGCGAGAGTTATGGTATCTTATTCTAATACAATTGAGCAAATACCAATGTATGATGTTAGTGAAAAAAATACTACTATTAAAGAACAAGATGTTAATGGAGGTAAAAGAGAGACTACTGAAATTAGTAATGAGCAAAACATTATTTATGAAGAACAAAATAGTTCTAAAATACCTGCTATAAAACAGACTATTATGCCAGAAGTTATTGGCGTTATTGTTATTGCAGAGGGGGCTAATAACTCAGTAATAAAAGAAAATATAAAAAATGCGGTTGAAGCGGTAGTTAATATATCTCCTAATCATATTCAAGTTTTTGCAAAATAAAAGAGCAAAGAAAGGAATGAAAAAAATGAATTTTAAGGTAAGTGTAATTAAAAAAAATCAAATTTTGGCCTCAATGGTTATTTTAATGCTTATTGTTGCGGGTTATTTAAATTATACATATGATCCAACTAAAAATTATGATGAAGAATTGACTGGCGTAATGAGTAATAATTTAGGTGATACATTATTAGTTGATAGTTCTAGTGTTACTACAAATATAGATGATATTAAGGATAGTATTGAAACAAGTACAAAGGTTACAACTGCCGAAGAATATTTTGCAAATGCTAGAATGGAAAGAGATAATTCTTTTGCAGAACAATTAGAAAATTATGAAAAAATATTATCAAACACTTCACTAAACGATGAACAAAAAGACTTTGCTAAGCAAGAAATAACTAGAATAAATAATACAAAGAATGCTATTGTGATAGCTGAAAATTTAATAAAAATGAAAGGCTTTGAAGATGGTGTTGTGCTTGTAAATGACAATAGTGTTAATGTAATTGTTTTAGCAGATAAATTAGAGGAGAATCAAGTTATACAA
Organism: uncultured Clostridia bacterium; assembly: GCA_947588905.1. Lineage (GTDB taxonomy): Bacteria > Bacillota > Clostridia > TANB77 > UBA1234 > UBA1234. The sequence continues at coordinate 24,575 of CANQBB010000016.1, read as the reverse complement.
ATTCAAAATATAGTAGTAAATGAATTAAAAATAGATTTGAACAATTTGCATATTAGCACATTATAATCACTTGCAAAGAAATTTTGAATTTGATAAAATTTTGCTGTGGGGTGATGACTATGAAAAAAGTTTTTATATGGATTATAATTATTGCAATAATAATCGCTATTGCATTTTTGTACCATAATAGTGGCTATAGCGATAATAGTGACAATATAGATTCAGGAGATATAAGTAGTGATGTACTCGATGATAATCAAGAAAATTCTGGCGATATAGTAGATTTAATTGAAAGTGGAGAAACTGATATAAAAAATGATTCTGGAGATGAATTAGCTAAAGAAGAAAATGTGGAAGACAATAATTCACGGAAAACTTGAAGTAGCATCATCTACTTATAGCAATTTAAGTAATAAAACAAATGCATGGGGGTTTGTTAGAAAGCCAGAGGGCACTCAACCAGAATTTTATGGACCTTATACAAAAATATTGGATGAATACGAAGGAATTTATTGTGGAAATAATGATGAAAAAATAATTTATTTGACCTTTGACGAAGGCTATGAAAATGGATATACAGGACCAATTTTAGATACATTAAAAGAAAAAGAAGTTACGGCTATATTTTTCGTTACTATGCCATATGTAAAGCAAAATCCTGATTTAGTAAAAAGGATGATTGATGAAGGACATTTAGTAGGAAATCATACTGTAAATCATCCAAGTATGCCAGAAGTTACAAGCGATGAAAAACTAGTAAAAGAAGTTATGGATTTACATGACTATGTAAAAGAAAACTTTAATTATGAAATGGAGTTTTTAAGACCTCCAAAAGGTGAATATAGCGAAAGAACAGTTAAACTTTGCTTAGATTTGGGCTATAAAAACGTTTTGTGGAGTGGTGCTTATGATGATTGGGATACTAGCAAACAAGATAGGCTAGATTATGCTCGAAAGATGATACTAAATAATTTGCATAATGGAGAAGTAATGTTACTTCATGCTGTTTCAAAGGATAATTCAGCACTTTTGGGAGAAGTAATAGATGAGATAAGAAATAGAGGATATGAATTTGCAACATTGGATGAGTTTGAAAGATAGAAATTTTATGTAAAACTATTGATTTTATGGCTATTTATGGTATAATTTTATTGTTAAAAATTAAGTGAAATGGGGCTTGTTTATAAAACATTTTGTTATCATATAAAGTATGTGCTTCATATTATAATTATGAGGCACTTTTTTTGACTTGAAAATTTGTTAAAATATTGTTAATGGAATGTTAAAGAAATATTAAATTTTTTAAAGATATTGACAAGAAAACCCTATTTAAATACACTGATAATACGGAAATTGCCAAAAATTTCATGGCTTTATTTTTGGTGAAAATGTAGTATCCGTAAATATAAAAGAAAGGACGAGGATTTTATGAAAAAAACATTAAATCAAATGATTATTTTAGCATTGTGTGTTACTTTATTGTTTCCAAATTTTGCAGTAATCGCAGCAGAAATGCCAACAATAAGTTTTACACAATATGCAGCAGGACAAGAAATTTCAAATGAAATAACTGGAAATATCGAAGTTCAAATAAGCTTAAGACTTCCTGATAATAACCCAGATTTTGAAGTTACAGTCACACCTTCAAGTGTAAATAATGGCAGACCTATGGAAACAAAAATTTCTGAAGATAATACTGTATTATATTATTCTTTCAAAGGGTTACCAAAAAATGAATACACATTAAAAATTACTGGAAAAGGATATTTAGACTATACTCAAAAAATTGAACTCGGTAACGAAAACGTAGAAATAAGACTTACTAATGGTCATGATGGAGATAATGTTGTTTCAGGGGATTCAAAGACTCCTAAAGAGGGAGTTATAGGTCTAGGTGATATTGATAACAATAAGAAAATAAATAGTGATGATGAAAAAGCCATGATTGATGTAATCGATAGTGGAAAATATGATTCAAAATATGACTTAAATAATGATAAAAAAGTAAATATTATTGATTTATCATATATTACTTTAAATAAAGATAAAGCTAATATAGAGGCTACTCCATTAAGAAGTTTAAACCCTGATGTTATTACAATAGAGGAACCAACTTCTGCTACAGTTGCAAGTGGAGATTTAAATAGTATTTTAGAGAATAATGATAAATTTGTTACACTTGCACCTAAAAATTCAGGAGATATTTCAGGTGATAACCCTGTTGAGATTACACTTGATTTATCAAAAAATGATCAGACTTCTGGAGCCATTGTTATTGCTCCATCTTCAAATCCTGAAAATAATATTAAGGCTGGAACAGTTATAGTTGAATGTGAACACGAGGGACATACTGATACAAGAGAATTTCCAATAAATGAACCTACTTTATATTCAACACGTACAATTTTACTTGCATCTAATGCTGGTATTATGCCAGTAAATCTTGTTTTGGCTAAAATAGATAAAGATGGAAGCATAGTTATAGACCTTGAAGGTCAAATAGCTGTAAAGAAAGTTACTATTAAAGTTACTAAAACTGGAAGTAATAAACTTGCAGATATTGCTAAGGTTGAATTCTTAAATAGCATGGAAGATAGAATTCCAGCTCCAGAATTAAATATTCCTAAGAATTTAATATTAACACCTGGTAGTGAAGAATTTACTGCTACTTGGGATAAAGAAACAAATATAACTGGATATGAAGTAAGCGTTACATGCCAAGGTAAAACTGAAATATTTAAAACAGATATAAATTCAATAACAGTTACAAGATTTAATAATGATGATTTATTAAATGGAAAAGAATATGAAGTAAAAGTACAATCAGTAAATGGTGAGTGGAAGAGTGGATATGGAGAGACTAAAGTAGTTATTCCTCAAGCAACTCGTTTGCCTCCTGCTCCAGATATGGTAAAAGTTGAAGGCGGATATAAAAACTTGATTGTATCTTGGAAAGATATGAAAGATACTGATACTTATACAGTAGCTTATAGAAAAGCTGATTCTAGTTCTGCATTTATAGAAGCTGTTACAGGATTAAAAGGAACTAGATATATAATAGAAGGATTAGAAGATAATACTAAATATGAAGTTTCAATTGCAGGTACTAACCAATTAGGTAAAGGTACAGCAACAATTGGTGAAGGAAGAACTACAAGCTTATCACCAGTTATTATGCCAAAATATAAACTAATTAACACATCTAATGGTGATGGACAAAAACCTGCCCATATTGAAAATGTAATTTATTATTCAGATAGTGCTAGGTCTATGGTAGCTAGTCCTCTTGATGAAACTAATAGCACAGCATGGGGAGTTGTAGATAATAACTTTTCTTCATACTTCTTAGTAAATGACTGGGATATTGGTTGTTCATATCCATCAAGTGATGCTGTAAAAGAAAAAGCTCCTACTATAGTATTTGATAATGCATATAAGATGAATTATTTTGTCATTGCTCAAGTTGAAAATGTTAATGGTAAAACAGCAGAAAGAATTACTAAAGCAAAAATAACATATTGGGATGATGACGGCACAAGACATAGAGTTGATGCTAGAGAAGTTATTACAAGAGCAGATTCTAATGGTAGACAATATACTGTAATTAAATTAGCTGAACCAATTACAACAAGAAAAGTTAATGTTGCCGTATCTGTTGCTAATAACCTTCGTAGAATTACTTATGCAGAAATGTGTTTCTATTATTATGATGAACTAGAAACAGAAATTAATGATTTATTTAAGGATCAAATGCATCTAGAATTAGCTGTAGGTGTTGATGAAGCTAAGATTAAAGAATTAGAGGATAAACTTGAAGCCGCTAGCAATAATGGTGAATCTCATCCAGAAAAAGAAGCATTATTAAAAGATTTAAATTGGGCAAGAGAAATCTTGAATAATAAAGCTGCTAAAGATGTATTAGAAATTGATACATCAGTTACAGAAGCAAACGATGGACATATTACTTTTAGAGGTGGATTAAATGCATGGCAACCACTGGGAGTTACAGCTTATGAAGGAGAAGAAATTACAATATATGTAGGAAATCCTAACATGGTATTAGGACAAAACACTAACTTAAGATTGATTGCTACTCAATATCATGCAGAAGCTTCAGACTGGTTCAAAGATTATGGTAATTTAAAAGTTGGTAAAAATACAATTACAATTCCTAAAATTTGTTCTTTAAGTGGAGTTGAAAGAGGAGGTTCTCTATATATAAATTATACAGGTAACAATCCTAACGAAAAATATGCTGTAAGAGTTACTGGTGGTACAACTATTCCAGTACTTGACTTAACTAAAGTCGAAGGAGAGTCTGCAAGAAAAGCTGCTGTTAAAGACTATGTAGAAAAATTAAAAACTCAAGTAGAAAGTCTTGAAACATTACATGATAATAATCATAAAGATAAAGGTGTAGATGCTCTTGTAGATAATTATGATAAGAAAAACTGTATTGCAGGTGCAACTGAAATTGTATTAGACCAAATGATGTATTCAGTTGCTGCAGAACCAATATATAAAGCTTTAAAATTAAATACTAGTGACACAGATACTGCAGCAAAACAATTATATGATTCACTAGTAGCAATGGAAAATATGATAGATTTATTCTATGAACATAAAGGTCTTTCTAAAGGAACTGCTGAAGAAGTTGGTAGAACAAATGTATATCCAATAGCTAGATTAAATATTCGTTATCATAGAATGTTTGATGGAGCATTTATGTATGCTGGTGGAAAACATATTGGTATTGAATATGATTCTGTTGGAGGTTTAGCTAATGGAAAACCAATAGTGGATGAAGATGGTAAATATGTATCAGGAAATTACTTTGGTTGGGGTATTTCTCATGAAATAGGTCATATCATAAATGAAAGTGCTTATACTGTAGCAGAAGTTACAAATAACTATTTCTCTGTATTATCTCAAGCTGAAGAAACTAATGAATCTGTACGTTTCTTATATGAAAATGTATATGATAAAGTTACTTCTGGAGTAAAAGGTAGAGCTCCAAATGTATTTACACAATTAGGTTTATATTGGCAATTACATTTAGCCTATGATAAAGGTTATAACTTTAAAATGTATGATACTAGAGAAGAACAATTAAAGAATTTAATTTTTGCTAGAATGGATACTTATGCGAGAGAAATTGCAAGTAAAGTAGCTCAAAAAGATCGTACCGCACCTGGCGCATCAGATAATACTTTAACTTATGATGGTGCAAATTCAGATAATAAATTGATGAGACTTGCATGTGCAGGTGCTCAAAAGAATTTATTAGAATTCTTTGAAAGATGGGGAATGGAACCTGATGATGAAACAAGAGAATATGCTAGTCAATTCCCTAAAGAAGAAAGACCAATTTATTATATAAATGATGAAGCTAGATTGTATCAATTAGAAGAAAAATCACCAATGAAAGATGGAACAAAAGTAATTGCAAATATTGTTGGTGATACTGATAAGCCTGTAAGTGAAGTAAAAATAGAATTAAGTAATACAGATAAAACAGATGCTATGCTAGGATATGAAATTACTAGAAGTTATATGGAAAAAGATCAAAAAATAGAAAGAGCAGTTGCATTTGTAGTAATTGATGGTAATAGTGATGAAACTATAACATATACAGATACAATCAATTCTATAAACAATCGTGTATTTACTTATAGTGTAAGAGCTGTAGATAAGTACTTAAATGTAACTGATACTGTTACTTTAGACCCTGTTAAAGTATCTGATAATGGAAGTATTGATAAAACAAATTGGAGTGTTGATACTAACATGACATCTGAGGAAGATGAATGGGATTCATTAGACGGAGAAGAAGGAGTTGGAACAGATACTGGTTATAATAAACCTGCAAAATCAGAATTTGATTGTGAACCAGCTAAAATTAAAGCTATTTCAAAGATAGTAGATGGAAAACCAGCTACAAGTTATGTAGGTTCAGCAGAAGGTAAAGGTGAAATTGTTATTTCACTTGGAAGTATAGAACAAATAGCTGCATTAAAATATGACGGAGATGCTCTAGGAAATGTTATAGTTGAAGTTAGTGTAGATGGTACTAAATGGACTAAAGTAAGTGAAAGTGATGTTGAAGAAGATACAATACTATACTTTAATGAAGGACAAAAAGATGGTAAATTATATTTCTATGATACTGCTTATGTAAGAATTACTATTGAAGATGCAACAGAAGAAGTAACTATAGATGAGATAGATTTACTTGGCGAGACAGGAGATAATATTGAATTAGAAACTATAGGAATATTAAAGACAGAATTTACTTACGATAAAGAAAAAGGATATACAATTCCAGAAGGTTCACTAGTATTCTATGGAACATATAAAGGAAATCCTGCTTACAATATTGTTATGCTTTGGAATGAAGACGATGAAATTATTGAAGGTGACCAAATTATATTGGCACCAGAACCAGAAGAAGGAAATGACTTAGGAGAAATTCATTCTGGAAAATGGATTTACTGGATTGAACCAGACCAACTTGAAGAACTAGGTATCATGAATAATAGATCAATAAGGTATCAACTTGGCGAGTTAATCTATGAAGGAGATTTAGAAGATACACCTGAAGAAGATTTACCAAATATGGGTAATACGATATTTGATGATTATGATAGTACTCCTTCAATTGGTAGTCAAATAATTGAAGATGAAGATGAAGATGATATATTTACACCAGAAATTTTTGATACTGATGAAGAATATGATGATTACGAAACAGTTGAACCTGATTTTGTTGAAAGAGATTCTGAAGTAGAAGAAGAGAAAGAAGAAACAGAAGATAGTGTATTAAAAACAATTGCTAATGAAATATCTACAATTTCTATAGCTTCTTTGAAAACAGTTAGAGCAGAACTTTATAGAGTAGATGATCCTCATAATATAGGAGCTGAAAGATTAGTTAGTGATACTAAACGTATTGAAATACCAAGTGAGTTACCTCTTATTAGTTTTGCAAATGGTGGTGCTTTAGAGGGGGTTGAATAATGAAACTAGGACAAAAATTATTATTATTGGTTATCTTCACAATGTTAATATGTGGAATATGCTTTGCAGCAGATGAAGATAGAAATCAAATTATATTAGAACATACAAGTAATGATATAGTTCAAGTTTCAGTCAAATTGAAGAAGGATGCAAGTGTTGCATCCTTCCAAATTGGACTTGAAATTAAAGGCTATTCAGATGATGTTTATTTTAGATGGAATCAATCTTTATTAAATGAAGGTGAACTTTTAGAATCAACTTATGATAAAGGCACATTGAATTTATACTATGTTGGTATAGAAGAGCTAAATGACACTAATGAATTTATTGTTGGAGAAATTGAATTTGATGATAGTTCAAATTATTCTGTAACTGTAACTCCTATTGCAGATAAAACATTTTTCTCTTCTATTTCACACAAAGATGATGCTGAAATTGTAGTAGAAAATAATGATAAATTATCTTTTGAAATTGATAAAAAGAGTTCTAGTAAGAAAAAAGTTGTTACTGAAGAACTTGAATTAGATAATTTCATGAAAGAAAATAACGAATTAGATTCTTTAGCTATAAGCTTGAGAAGTAGCACCGAGATGGCAAATAAAAATATTTTTGCTTTGGGAGATAAAGTAACTTATTATATTGATTATAAAAATGGTGGAAAAGATATAGATGACAAAATTACAATTAAATTAGAACTACCATTAGAGTTTAAAACTACTAGAAATGATAATGCATCAATTTCTAAATCTAACAAAACTTTAACATGGACTTTAAATGGATTAAAAGCTGGCGAATCTGGAACAAAAGAAGTTAAAGTAGAATATATAAGTTTAAAACATTCTGATGATTATTCAAAAGAAATTGTTAAAGCAACTATCAGTGTTAAAGATTCTAAGAAAGATGAATCAGCAGTTGTTAATATGATTGTTAAAGATTATAATGTTGAATTAGACGAAACACATGAACCTTATATGCGTGGAGATAGCACAGGAACATTTAGACCTGATAGCACAATGACTAGAGGTGAAGCTGCAATAGTATTAACTAGAATTTTTGGAATAAACACTAACTTTACAGATGATGCTCTTGCATTCCCAGATTTAGCTAATACTTATCCAGAAGCAAGAAATGCTGTTAGAGCTGCTGTTCAAAGTGGTCTTGTTACAGGTTATCCAGATGGAACATATAAACCAGACAATCCTATGACTTGGGCTGAATTCCTTGCAATTATTGCAAGACAAGTTGAAATTGAATATAAAGATGGCTTTGAAATAAAAGATTTAGAAGATTTAGTAACAATATATAAAGATAGTGGCAAAACAGGATATTTAAATACAGAGGAGCATTGGGGAGTTATTTATGCAACTTTACTTGCTAGATTAAATATGACTCCATTAACAAGTAAAAATACTGATTTAAAATTAGATAGTTATATTACAAGAGCTGAAGTTGCACAACTTGTAAACTATTATTTATTCAGAGCTCCTGCTAAATCTGCATATGTTACTTCATCAAAATTTACTGATGTACCAAGTAGTCATAGATTGATTGAAGATATTATTGAAGCAACTAGAGATAGCCATGAAATGAGCATAACAGAAAAGGGTTATGAAAATTAAATAATAAAATTTTTAATCACTTCATATATTTATTATATGAGGTGATTTTTTATGCGAAAAAAGGAACGTGCAGAAAAATCTGCAAGAGAAAAGGTTGGTATGATTTTAGATATGCCACTTGATATGATAAAAGATTGTAGCAGAATGACAGTGATTGGAAATGAAAGTATTTTACTTGAAAATTATAAAGGAATAATGGAATATGAAGAAAATGTTATTAGATTAAGTAATAATATAAATGTGTTTGGTACAAATCTTAATATAGAAGAAATAACTGATGATGATATTTTAATTACGGGAAAAATTAAAAATATAGAATTTGAAAACTAGTAACTTTGTTATTTCAAAACAGATAAGATTAAGGAGGATACTAATGTTTTTAGACAAGACTTTTAATAAAGTAAAGGGATATATTAAGATAAATGTATTTGGCTTTTTTGTTGAAAGATTTTTAAATCTTGCATTAAAAGAAAATATTTCTTTATGGAATATTAAAAAGTCTGATGATGCAACTGTAATTGCATATGCAAACATTTATGATTATAAAAGATTAGTTGCAATTGCTAAAAAAACTGGATGTAAAATAAATATAGAAGAAAAAATAGGCGTTCCATTTTTTATTTTAAAACATAAAAAAAGAAAAACATTTGCTGTATTTTTTATTTTAATTGCTTTTGCAATATATTTTTATGGTTTACATATTTGGAAAATAGATATTATTGGTGACTTTGATTTTGATATTGAAAATATTAGAGAGGAATTATATGCGGAAAATGTTAAAGTTGGAGCTTTAAAAAAGAGTTTAGATATTGATGATATAAAAAATGATATATATATGAGAAGACATGATATTGCTTGGATAGGGATTAGTTTCGAAGGAACAACTGCTATTGTTGAAGTAGTAGAAGCAAATTTAAAAAATGAAAATGAACTAGATAATATCCCATGTAATATAGTTTCAACAAAGAGTGGAATGGTATATAAAATCAACACTTTAGAGGGAACAGCATTAGTAGAGTCGGGGGACATGGTTGAATCAGGGGATATACTCATAAAAGGAATTATGTCAAGCCAATATGCACCAGATAGATATGTTAATAGTAAAGGAACTATATTGCTTAAAACTTGGTATACAGATAGGCTTAAAATGCCTTTTGAAAGGGATATAATATCTAAAACTGGAAGGTCAAAGAATAAGTACGTTTTAGGGCTAAAAAATTATAAAATAAATTTAACAAATAACGATACAAAATTCGAAAAGTATGATACAATAACATTGAGTAATAGACTAACTTTGTTTGGTAAGTTTGAGCTTCCTATTGAGCTTACAAAAGTTACTTATCAAGAATTAAATGTTGATACAATAGTGTACACGGAAAAACAAGCTATTGATATTGCAAAAAAAGAAGTGGAAGATGCAATAATAAATAAAATAAAAAATAATGGAGAAATTATAGATACAAAAATAGATACGCAAATAAGTGGCGATGGAGTTACTGTCACTGTTACAGTAGAATGCATAGAAGAAACAGGAATAAAACAAAAGTTGGAAGGAGTATAATTATGACGGATGTGCAATTAAAATTAGTTAAAAGAACTGATGATGGTGTTTTTGGAAAGGCCATAAATAATTTGAATAGAATGCTTTATTCACCAAGTCGGAAGTTTCTTTAATATTGCAATAAATTCGAAAAGGAATTCTGTTGTTAAGAATTTCCTTTTAAGCGAAAATTATGCTAAAGCAAATAGTGAAAAGAAAAGAAATCAACTAATGGCTAAGTATGAAAAAGTTTATGATGCTTATTTAATGATGCTTGAAAACTATATTACTGAAACCATATATAATAAAGCAAAGAAAAAAGTGTCTTCTATTAAAGAAAATAATTTACTTTCAAATTACTATGAAGTTAATAGTTTGAAAAGTAGTGATTTTGTTGAATATAAGTATAGAAGACAAACTTTATTATTAGAAATGGACTGGGATATTATTGTTTCAACTAAGTCAAATACTTTTGTTGAGAAATATAAAAAATTCTATCTTTCTGTTGTAACACAACTTTACAAATCTTTAATGAGACATTATGCTATAAATTTGACTGATGCAACGAAGGACAAGCAACAAACATATTCACAAATTTATAATTTAATTGAAGATTATATTAAAGTTATTTTACCATGTGAAGAAGAAACAGAAACAAATCAAAGAATTACTGATGTTTATAAAAAACAAATAATGACTATAGATGCATATAATAAAAAATCTTATAGTGAAATTAAAAGAAGTATGCTTCTTCTTGAACTTAGTAAATTTATTTTTGCATATAGTTTTCCAATGGTTGCTATGGATCAATGCTATGCAGACCTTATTACTCAAGCTAGAATTGCTCTTATGAATACTTATATTGATGCAGATAAATTTGAAGTTTATCAATTATTATTAGACCTTATGGAGAGCTATAATGTTAATGTACTTTCTAAAAAAATTTATTGGAATACAGATTTAGAAAAACAAGAATATAAAAAGTTTTGGGACAAGTATACAGAGTTTAAAAAGCTTGAAAGAATTGATTATGCAGAATATATTAGATTAAGAGAAGTTCATTTTATTATGGATGATTTAAACAAAATTAAAGGAGATAAAAACCTTGAAGAGGTTAGAAAATACTATAGAGAAAGAATGAGACAACAAAAAGGATTTAGAGTATTGAAAAATACTTGCAACATGAAGAGCGGAGTTTGGAGAACAAGAAGAAGAACTAAGGCAGATGAAGGAGTATAAAATGGTAGAAGTTAATTATAATAAAACAGATAACCTTCCAAATGAAGAAGAACTTATAAAAAAAGTGGTTAATGAAGTTTTATTAGAAGAAAAAATTGTAGTAGATGTTGATGTTTATATTACATTAACGAATAATGAAGAAATTCATAAAATCAATTCTGAATTTAGAAATGTTGATAAAGCAACAGATGTATTATCTTTTCCAATGTACGAAAGAGATGAAATTCCTAATTTAAAGAAAAAATCAGATGATGGTGTAGAAAAAATTTTAGGTGATATTATTATTTCTGTCGAAAAAGTTAAAGAACAAGCTGAAGAATATGGTCATTCTTTTGAAAGAGAACTTGCATATTTAGTAACACATGGAATGTTACATTTGCTTGGATATGATCACATGATAGACGAAGAAAAAAAAGTTATGAGAGAAAAAGAAGAAGAAATACTTGGAATAATGAATATTTCAAGATAGGAGGAACTATTTATGGATAAGAAGAAAATCATAATAATTTCTAGCGTATGTGCTATTTGCATTATTGCTATTATTGCAATTTGTATTGTTGTGGTTGGAGTTTCAAAAGATAATAATTCTGGAGATATATCTGGTGATATACTATTAGGCAGTGGAGATAGTGGAGACGTATCAGGAGATGTTTCTGGTGATGTAGTAGAAGAAGTTTATACGGGACCTAAAATATTTAGTGGAGATGCTAGACCAATTGCTGTTATGATAGATAATGAAATGGGTGCTAGACCTCAAGCAGGATTAAATGATGCTTATTTAATTTATGAAATAATTATCGAAGGTGGAGAAACTAGATATATGGCATTTTTTAAAGGAAAAATGCCAGAAAAAATTGGACCTATTAGAAGTTCAAGACATTATTTCTTAGATTATGCTATGGAAAATGATGCTATATATGTTCATTTTGGTTGGAGCCCACTTGCACAATCAGACATTAAAACATATGGTATAAATAATATCAATGGAATTTATGATAACTTTTTCTGGCGTGAAAAAATTAAAGGTTGGCACAATGCATTTACTAGTATGGAAAATATAATGACTTATGCAAATAAGAAAAAATATAGAACTACATCAGATGCTCCATCTGTTTTAACTTATAATAGGGAAGATGAAAATATTGAAAGTGAAATGACTGCAAATAAAATTTCTTTGAAATATTCTGGACTACAATATTCTTCATATACTTATGATAAAGAATCTAAAACATATTTAAGAGCTGTTAGAGGTGAAGAGCATAGAGATAGATGGACTAATGAACAATTTTATGCAAAAAATATTTTGATTTTAAGAATGAAAAATGAACTTTTAAATGACCCTGAAAATAAAGGACGTCAACAACTATACAACATAGGTGAAGGTGACGGTTATTACATAACTAATGGAGAATATGAACCTATTAAATGGAAAAAGCCAGATAGAAAAAGTGTAACAACATATTATGATATGCAAGGTAATAAAATTACTTTCAATGATGGAATTACATGGGTTAACATTGTTCCATTAAAAGCAGATGTTACTATTGAATAAAGGGCTAGATATTTTAAAGGTAAAAAATGAAAGGAAATTTAAATGGATGATATTGATTTAATAAAACTAGCTATGGAGGCTAAAAATAATGCACATGCTGTATATTCAAATTATAATGTTGGAGCAGCATTACTTACTAAAGAGGGAAAAGTATTTACAGGTTGTAATATAGAGTGCTCTAGTTATGGAATATCTCTTTGTGCAGAGAGAGTAGCACTTGTTAAAGCTGTATCTGAAGGTTATACAGAATTTACAAAAATTGCAGTTGTAGGTGGACACTTAGATGAATGTACTTATACAACACCTTGTGGAGCATGTAGACAATTCTTATCTGATTTTAATAATTGTGATATGGATGTTATTATGGGATATAAGGAAAATGAAGAACTTATTTCTAAAACTTTTAAATTGAAGGAATTACTACCTGAAAATTTTGAATTATAAATGAAAGGATTGATATAAATGAAATCAGGGTTTGTAGCAATCATAGGTAAGCCTAATGTTGGAAAATCAACATTGATAAATCATTTAGCAGGACAAAAAATAGCTATTGTTTCTAATAAACCACAAACAACGAGAACTGCTATTAAGGGTATAATAAATTTAGAGAATGCACAAATTATATTTACAGACACTCCAGGAATAAATAAGCCTAAAAATAAATTGGGAGAAAAAATGTCAGAAACAGTTGATGAAGCTACTTCAGATGTTGATATATTACTTTATTTGATAGAAGCAACTGATAAAGGTATTGGAACAGCTAATGGATTTATATTGAAAAAAATTAAAGATGCAAAGGCAAAAACAATTCTTGTAATAAATAAAGTTGATTTAGTAAAAAAGGAAAGTCTTCTTGGTTTAATAAAAGCATATAGTGAAGAATATGATTTTGAAGCAATTATTCCTATATCTGCCAAAGAAGAAGATGGAATAGATATATTGTTAAATAAAATTGTTGAACTTTTACCAGAAGGACCTGCATATTATCCAGCTGATGAGTGGACAGATCAGACAGAAAGACAAATTATAGAAGAAACAATTAGAGAAAAAGCATTGAGGTCTCTTGAAGATGAAATACCTCATGGCATTGCTGTTGAAGTTAATACAATGAAGAAAAGAGAAGATAAGGAATTATATGATATAGAAGCAACAATATATTGCGAAAAAAAATCACATAAGGGAATAATAATTGGAAAAGATGGGGTAGCATTAAAAGTTATTGGAGAACGTGCTAGAGAAGATATTGAAAAAATGTTAGATTGTAAAGTTAATTTGCAATTATGGGTAAAGGTTAAAGAAGGTTGGAGAGATGATGAAAAAAAACTAAATCAAATCTTTAAATCATGAGTGTACTTAAGAGGAGGATTTATGAATAAAAAATTTGCATGGGAACTTTTCAAAAATACTGGAAACATCGATGCATATATGTTGATGAAAGATGTTGAAACTAGCGAGCAACTTATTGAAAATAAGAATATTGCGTTGGGAGATTTTAATGGGAATAATAAAGACCAAAGGAATAGTTACAAAAATAGTTAATTATTCCGATAGTGATAAAATATTAACAGTAATAACTGCCGAACAAGGGAAAATACAAGTATTTTGCAAAGGAGCACAGAAATCTAAAGGTGCTCTTCTTGCAAGTACAGAATTTTTGGCTTTTAGCGATTTTGTTTTGTATGAAGGTAATAGTGAAATGTATAGATTATCTTCTGCAGATATTATTGAAGTGTTTTATAATCTTCGAATAGATATTGAAAAGTTATCTTATGCAACAACTATGGCTCAAATAATGAATGATGTTTGTCAAGAAGGAGAATTATGTCATAAAAAACTACAATTATTTTTGAATTCACTTTATACTTTATCTGAAACAGATAAAAAATTAGATTTTATTTATTCTGTTTTTGAAATAAGACTTCTTGCTTTATTAGGATTTATTCCTAGATTAGGAGCATGTGTATCTTGTGAAGATAAAGCAGATGTAATAAAGGATAAATTTTTTAGTATAAAAGATAATGGATTAAAATGTAATATCTGTGCAAAATTAGATAAGGGAGCTTTGAAAATGAATGATGTTACATATACAAGTTTATTATATATTTTATCTGTAGATGCAAAAAAAATTTTTTCATTTGATATTCCTGATAGTTCACTTGATGAGTTAAAACTAATTGCAAAAATATATACAGATGAAAAATTAGAAAAAGAATATAAAATAATGAAAATATAAACATGACTTATAAGTTTTCTTATAAGTCGTGATTTTGTATAATAAGAAATTTTAATGCAGTTTTGGAGGTAAGTTAATGTTAGACAAATTATTAAAGAAGGTTGAGAAACCAGTTAGATATACTGGTGGAGAAATAAATATGTGCAAAAAAGATTTAACAAATATCAAATCTAGAATTGCATTTTGTTTTCCAGATGTATATGAAATAGGTATGTCACATTTGGGAATGAAAATATTATATGATTTATATAATAGAAAAAATGATACATATTGTGAACGTGTTTTTGCACCATGGGTTGATATGGAAAATTTAATGAGAGAAAATAATATTAAATTATTTTCTTTAGAAACAAAAACACCATTAAATGAATTTGATTTTGTTGCTTTTACACTTCAATACGAAATGAGCTATACAAATATTTTAAATATGCTTGATTTAGGCGGAGTTCCACTTTGGTCAAAAGATAGAGGAGAAAATGATCCAATTGTAATTGCAGGTGGACCTTGTGCTTATAATTCAGAGCCTATTGCAGATTTTTTTGATTTAATAATAATGGGTGAGGGCGAAGAGGTAAATATTGAGGTTAATGATTTATATATAAAATGCAAAGATGAAGGCAAATCAAGAAAAGAATTTTTGAAGTTAGTTTCTAGAATTGAAGGCATATATGTTCCTTCTTTTTATGATGCACAATATAATGATGATGGAAGTTTTAATAAATGTGTTCCTATAAATGAAAATGCTAAACCAATAATTAGTAAACGAATTATTAAAGATTTAGATTCATTAACATATCCAGAAAAATGGATAGTGCCATATTTAAATGTGGTTCATGATAGAGTTATGCTTGAAATTTTTAGAGGATGTATAAGAGGATGCCGTTTTTGTCAAGCTGGTTATATTTATAGACCTGTTAGAGAAAAAAGTAAAGAAAATGTTGAAAGATTAGCAGAAAGTTTAATAAATAATACTGGATATGAAGAAATTTCTTTAACCTCTCTTAGCACAAGTGATTATACTGAATTTTATCCTTTAGCAGAAAATCTTATAGATAAATTTAAAGATAAAAATGTTAGTATTTCTTTGCCTTCTCTTAGAACGGATTCAATTAGTTTGAAACTTTTAGATGAAGTTAGCAAAGTTAGAAAAAGTGGTTTTACAATTGCTCCAGAGGCCGGTACTCAAAGGTTAAGAGATGTTATAAATAAAGGACTAACAGAAGAAGAAATTTTAAATGCTTGTAGATTTGCTTTTGAAAGTGGATGGAGTACGATTAAACTTTATTTTATGATTGGACTTCCAACTGAAACATATGATGATTTACAAGGTATAGTTGATTTAGCAAATAAAATAACAGAATTATATTATCAAATACCAAAAGATAAAAGAGCAAAAGGTTTATCTGTTACTGTTAGTGCATCTACTTTTGTACCAAAACCATTCACAGCTTTTCAATGGTGTGGTCAAAATGATATAAATACAATTAAAGAAAAACAAGATTATTTAAAAACTCATTTAACTAATAAAGCTATAAAGTTTAATTGGCATGAACCTGAAATAAGTGTGCTAGAAGCTGTGCTTGCAAAAGGAGATAGAAGATTAAGTAAAGTAATTTATAGAGCTTGGAAGCTTGGTTGTAAGTTTGATAGTTGGGGAGAATTTTTTAAATTTGATGTATGGATGAAAGCTTTTGAAGATTGTAATATTGATTATAAATATTATGCTGAAAGACAAATTGATTTAGAAGAAACTTTGCCATGGGAACATGTAAATATTTTTGTTACAAAAGATTTCTTGAAGAAAGAGTATCAAAATGCTATGGATGAAAAAGTAACTTCTAATTGTAGACAAAAATGTGCAGGTTGTGGAGCTTCTATAAATCAATGTGGAGTTTGTTTTGAAAAAAGATAATTTATAGGAAGGTTTTAATTATGGGTGTTTTAATTCGTGCAAAATATGCAAAAAAAGAAGAAGTAAAGTATGTAGGTCATTTAGATACTATGCGTACTTTCATTAGATGTATAAAAAGAACTAATATACCAGTATCTTATTCTAAAGGATTTAATCCTAGAATACAAATTTCTTTTGCTTTGCCATTAGGTGTTGGAATTACTAGTAAATCTGAATATTTTGATTTGACTTTAGAAGAGCGATTTAATATAGATATGTTTATTGCTGAACTTAATTCAACATTGCCTGATGGATTTAGAATTGTGGAAGCATATTATCCAGAAGAAACTAAAAGTTTAATGTCATTAGTAAAAGAGGCTGTATATGAAATTACTATAAATGATGAAATTGATTTTGAAAAAATAAAAAATACTTTTGAAAAAGATGAAATTATAATTGAAAAAGAAAATAAAGATAAAAAAATTGTATCAAAAAATATTAAAGAAAATATTTTAGATTTTTGTATAAAAGATAATGTTTGTATTTTTCATGTAACTGCTGGAAGTAGTAACAATTTAAATCCGAATACTATTATAGATGTTATCAACAAATATGTTCACCATATAGAAGATTTCGAAATAAATAGAAAAGAAATAATTTTAAAATAGGGAGGTAGTTTGTATGGAAAAATATTTTGAATTTTTAAATCATGCTTGTATAAGATTTGATTTTGGCGGAACTATTATTTATACTGATCCTTTTAACTTGACTGAAAGTAGAAACGATGCAGATATTATTTTAATTACTCATAGTCATTTTGATCATTATTCTATTGAAGATATTGCTAAAGTAATTAAAGAAGATACAATTGTTGTTTTACCTGAAAAAGTAGATGGAAAAGAATTGCTACAATTTGGAGATAAAGTTTCTACTTTGAAAGTATTACCTTCTGATTTATATAATGTTAAAAATATTAAGTTTGAAACGATTCCTGCATATAATGTAAATAAAGCATTTCATAAAAAAGAATTTGGTTGGGTAGGTTATATTTTAGAATATGATGGAATAAAGTTTTATGTTGCAGGTGATACAGATATTACAGAAGAAAATAGGAAAGTTAAATGTGATGTTGCTTTTGTTCCTGTTGGTGGAACTTATACAATGGATTATAAAGAGGCTGCAGAGTTAGTAAATGAAATAAAACCTAAAATTGCTGTTCCTATTCATTATGGAAAAGTTGTTGGAAGCGAAAAGGATGCTGAAAAATTTATGAAACTTTTGAAATAGGGGGACGGAGCAAACTTTCAATTTGAAATGTGAAATCACATGCAATTTTAATAAAAAATAATATTATATTTTCTCATTCGTAAGAAGATCTAATGAAAAATAAGACATTCCATACGGTTTTGTGGGTCCCCATGCTTCGTTTCACTCGCCCCCACAAAACTATTTCGTATTCCAAGTCTTATTTTTCATAAAATCTTCTAACTCTTCGAAGCAATATTATTTTTTTTATTAAAATTGCATGTGCTCTAATATAAATTTGATTGCAATTATTAACTTAAAAAATATCCCCTGCGCTTGAGATAAACTCTTTTGCAGGGGAATATTTTACATCGGCTTTTCCACCGCCTTGTAGACGGAGTAGTCGATGATGTCGGTTGCATAGGCCATGAGAATCGAGGTAACCTTTTCCATGACTTCCGTCAGGATCGGGTTGCTCGTCACCGTCTTGACAGCTTCCCAGTTCTTCATCGAGAAGGTGACCTGGGCGGCGTCGAAGTCACACTGGAACGTGATCTCATCCGACTGGATGAGCTGACGTCCGGTCTCGATGCCCATCTCCATGGCGTCGTACTCAGACGTGATCATCTCGTAGATCTGGAGTACAATCTCCTTGAAGTTGGAAGCGAGATACTCGTGAGCCCGCTTGTTCACCGCATCCTCCTGAAGCCAGATGAACTGGTCATGGGGATCGCCATTCTCCCAGATAGAAACCTCGTAGTACAACACCAACTTGATGAGCTGGCAGTACCAGTTGGTCTTCAGCAAGGAAACCTGGCTGAAGGGAATCTGGGTGATGGGCATACCGATGGAATCAGCGATGCTCGAGAGCTCGGTGTACCAGTCGCCGTTCTTCCGGAGGGAAAACTCGATGTCAACCGGCTCGTTACCGAAGATGAGAGAACCGTTGAACTCGCGGTTCAACACGGGGTTCATCTTCTCACAGCGAGACTGCTGGTTGTACAGGCGGGTATCCCGCATGTAGTGGTGGATGCCAGACTTGATCTGGGTCGTGACATCGTGCTTCTGCATGAACGGGTTGTGCACCTTGAACTTCTCATTCAAGGACATCTTGCGGAGCACAGAACGACGGGTATCCTTCTTGGCAATGGCTTCCATACATGGAAACCTCCTTTCGTGAAATAGTCCATTACTAATATAACATAATTTACATAATTTGTAAATATGAATTACATAATTTATAAAAAATTAAATGATTGGAAACAAAGTAAACTTTCAATTCATTATTGTAATTGAAAGTTTGTTTATTTTTGCAGAATTTATAAACTGATAGGAAAAGAGGGCTGTAAAACTCAATTTACAGCCCTTTGACATATTTAAAACTAACCATTTTTCTTATTTAGTTCTTTAATAACATTGCGCAATACATTATCAGCTATAGCTATTTTTGCCAAATCTGGAAAAATTTTGTGATCAATTTTTGCATGCCATTTGTGATTATCATCAGAATCAAAGATTATTAAACCTTCTTCAATGTAGTGTCTAATGATACGAATCTGGTTGCCGAAAATATCTCCACCATATACAACTTTATCAAAAGTTGAAAGAATGTTAGAAACATCACTGTTTGCCATGATTTTGTCCTCCTTATTGTAGTTGGGCATTAACAATGCTAACTTGAAAAGCAAATGGAGTATATCACATTTTACATAATATTACAATAGAAATTTTTTACAATTCGTTGGCATATCATTTTTAATTCAAATTCATTTAAAACATTTATATATAAAAATGAACCAAAATTGTCAAACTTTTTGTCTAACAATTTAGGTTCATTTCAACTATTACAGCCCTATTGAATAATATTTATTAAAATTCACAATTCTTTGGTGTTCTAGGGAATGGAATAACATCTCTAATATTTTCAACACCTGTAAGATATATTAGTAATCTTTCAAATCCCATACCAAAACCTGAGTGTACGCATGTACCGTATTTTCTTAAATCTAAATACCATTCTAACCCTTTAGTAGACATGCCTAATTCATTCATACGATTTAACAATTTTTCATAGCTTTCTTCTCTTTGGCTTCCACCCATAAGCTCTCCTGCACCAGGAACTTCTAGGTCTACAGCAGCAACAGTTTTGTTATCAGGATTTTGCTTCATATAAAATGCTTTTATATCTTTTGGCCAGTTTTTAATAAATACTGGACCATTAAAATATTCTGTAATATATTTTTCATGTTCTTTTGCAATATCTTCTCCATATTCTGGAGGAAATTCCCAATCAACTTTTGCTTCTTTAAGAATTTTTATAACTTCTTCATGATCTATTCTAGTAAAAGTACTAGTAATTAGTTTATTTAATTTTTCTATTAAGCCGGGAGCAACAAATTTATTTAAGAATTCCATTTCTTCTGGAAGATTATCTAATACATATTTTACAATGTATTTAAGCATATCTTCTTCAATATCCATTAGTTCTTCCAAATCACAAAATGCCATTTCAGGCTCAATCATCCAAAACTCTGAAGCATGTGTTTTTGTGTTTGAATTTTCTGCTCTAAATGTTGGTCCAAATGTATATATGTTTCCATATGCCATTGCAAATGCTTCACCTTCTAATTGACCAGTAACAGTTAATCCAACATGTTTTCCAAAGAAATCTTTATCGTAATCAACTTTACCAGTTTCAGCTATTTTATCTAAATCAAGTGTAGTTACTTGGAACATTTCTCCAGCACCTTCACCATCATTTGCAGTTATTAGAGGAGAATGTACATATACATATCTTCTTTCTTGAAAATATTTATGAATTGCACGTGCTGCCATACTTCTAACTCTAAATACAGCATTAAATAAATTTGTTCTTGGCCTCAAGTAAGAATATTCTCTTAAAAATTCTACTGTATGCCCCTTTTTTTGTAGAGGATATGTTACTGGAGATAATCCTTCTATTTCAACTTTTGTAGCTTTTATTTCAAAAGGTTGTTTAGCATCTGGTGTAAGCACTAAAATACCAGTAACTCTTAATGATGAACTAATTGTAATTTTAGTTATTTCTTCAAAGTTTTCTAAGTTATTTTCATAAACAACTTGTACATTTTTGAAAAATGATCCATCATTTAATTCTATGAAGCCAAAAGTTTTAGATTCTCTGGCTGTTCTAACCCAACCAGCAATATTTATTTCTTTATTAGCATATTCACTTGATTTTTTATATAACTCATAAACCGTTATTCTTTTCATAAATTTTCCTCCTAGATTTTTTAAATTCGAGGTTATTATATATCAGTTTTAATAAAAAAACAATAAATACTTGCTATTTGCTCTATTTTGTTATAAAATATCACCGTATATGAAATAGGAAGGAGTTTTAAATAATGATTAGTGCAGGAGAATTTAGAAATGGTGCAACATTTGAAATGGATGGAAATGTATATAGAGTAGTTGAGTTCCAACATGTAAAACCTGGAAAAGGTGCTGCTTTTGTTAGAACAAAATTAAAAGATGTTATGTCAGGAAATGTTTTAGAAAAAACATTTAACCCTACAGAAAAAATGCCTAAGGCACAAATAGATAGACAAGATATGCAATATCTATATAATGATGGTGATATGTATTATTTCATGGATAATGAAACATATGAGCAATTACCTTTAACTAAAGACCAATTAGGAGATACTTTAAATTATTTAATAGATAATATTCAAGTTAAAGTTCTTTCATATAAGGGTAAAGTTTTTGGTATTGAACCACCTCTATTTGTAGAGCTTGAAGTTACATATACGGAGCCTGGCTTTAAAGGAGATACTTCTACTGGTGCTACTAAACCAGCTACAACAGAAACAGGATATGTTGTTAATGTTCCTTTATTTGTTGAAATTGGGGATAAAATTCGTATAGATACTCGTACTGGTGAATATATGGAAAGAGTATAGGAGGATAAAATGTCTAATTTAAAAAAGATAGTTAGTGACAAAGTTGTTGAAATAAAAAATACTGTTTCTGATCCATTAGAATTAGCAAAAATAATGGGTTGTATTTCAGATATAATAGATGCTTTTAGTAATGAACTTTTAATAATTTCAAAAAGACAACTTCATTTAGAAGAAAAAACAGAAGAAATTTTTGATTTGCTTTCTAATATTGAGGAAGAACTTGTCCAAAATATGATGGATGATTTTGTTGGAGAATGTCCTTATTGTGGAGAAGATATTTCTTATGCTATACCAGAAGATGGATCTGATTTTGAATGTCCAAAATGTCACAATACAATTGAATTAGAAATGATGTTTGATGATGGTTGTGATTGTGACTGTGGAGAATGCCATGGTGGATGTCATGATGACGATGATGATGAAGATGAAAAATAAGTAAAAATGAGGCAATGGGTAAAAGGACTCATTGCTTTTTTTAATAAAATATTAAGATTATAAAATTTATTAAATGGGTGAAATTATATGATTACTTTAGTGGAAAATAAAGAAATTGAAAAGCAATATGAATATATGGAAAAGGTAAAACAAAAAGTTCATGGATTAAAATATTTTATAAATACAATGGGCTGTAAGCTTAATGAAAATGATTCTGAAAAAATTTCAGGTATGCTTACTGAAATGGGCTATGAAGAAACGAATTCTTTTGAAAATGCGAATTTAGTAGTGTTTAATACTTGTTGTATTAGAGAAAATGCAGAAGAAAAAGTTTTTGGAAAGCTTGGCGAGTTAAAAAATATTAAGGCTAAAAATAATATGATTATTTGTTTTGCTGGTTGTATGAGCCAAGAACCTCATGTTATAGAAAAAATAAAAAAAAGTTATTCTCAAGTTGATATTATTTTTGGAACGCATAATTTATATAAATTTCCAGAAATGTTATATAACAAATTAGAATCTCAAAAGAAAGTTTTTGATGTTTGGGACATTGATGGAGAGATATTTGAAGGACTTCCTATTAAAAGAGATGGAAGCACAAGTGCATCAGTTACGATAATGAATGGTTGTAATAATTTTTGCTCTTATTGTATTGTTCCCTATACAAGAGGTAGAGAGAGAAGCAGAAAGCCAGAGGATATTTTAAAAGAAATATCTGGTTTAGCAGATGAAGGATATACAGAAATTATGCTTCTTGGTCAAAATGTAAATTCATATAATGGTGGAGATGGATATAACTTTGCTAATTTACTTAGAGATATTGATAAAATAGAAGGTATTAAAATAGTTAGATTCATGTCGCCACATCCAAAAGATTTTAGTGATGATGTTATTGATGCAATAGCTGAATGTCCTAGTATTTGTAAAGTAATTCATTTACCATTACAATCTGGAAGCACAGCTGTATTAAAAGCTATGAATAGAAGATATACTAAAGAGCAGTATTTAGAATTAGTAGATAAAATTAGAAATAAAATTCCAAATGTATCTTTTACTACTGATATTATTGTGGGGTTTCCTGGTGAAACAGAAGAAGACTTTGAAGATACATTAGATGTTGTTAGTAAAGTAAAATTTGAACAAATCTTCATGTTTATATATTCTGTTAGAAAAGGAACAAGGGCAGAAACAATGCCTAATCATATTTCTGAAGATATTAAGTCAGAAAGATTTAATAGATTAAAAGCATTAGCAGATAAAATTACTGAAGAAGAAAATATTAAATATATTGGAACTATTCAAGATGTGCTTGTAGAGGGAATTAGCAAAACAAATGAAAATATGCTTACTGGTAGAACAAGAAGCAATAAAGTTGTAAATTTCAAAGGAGATAAAGATTTAACTGGAAAAGAAGTTAAAGTTAAGATAATATCTGAACATGTTTGGCATTTAAAAGGAGAAATTGTATAGTATTTAATTATTATTTGACAATTTTCGAATATGATTATATAATGTGCCTGTATGTATTGAGCTTTTGCGACCGATTACTATTGTAGGAGGTAAAACGATGAACTTTAGAGAGCTTTTCGGAAAACCCAAGCAGGAGACAGAGCAACATTCGAAAGTCATTTGGAGTGAGGATTACGTAACCGAGCAAGTTTCTAAACTCACACTGGGCGACTACAGAGATCCTGAAAAATTTCAACTTCAACTTGTACGTGCTTTGACTGAACTTTGCTGTATGCATGAAGGCAAGGAAATTGGAGATGAGAAGTTTGAAGACTTGGTTAAAGGATGCACTTGCCAAAAGAAATTGATTGATGTCATGCAAAAATTTGCAATTCAAGCTATACAACGTTA
>CANQBB010000015.1 GCA_947588905.1 uncultured Clostridia bacterium | reverse complement strand
AGTTCAAATGAATTATTAAAAATATAAAAAAATAAAGTTACTTACAAAGTGCGGACATTTAATATTGCTATTTGTATAAAATTTATTATCATAAAAAAATGCTTGACATTTTAAAACTACAAGTGTAGTATATAGATATAAACTACAAATGTAGTTTTAAGAGGGAGTGATTATATATGAAAAATATTTCAGAATCAGAACTTGAAATAATGCAAGTTTTATGGAAGAAAGGAGAATGTACTTCTATTGAAATTATTGAAGAAGTTTCGAAGAAAAAAGATTGGAAGAGTAATACAATAATGACTATGGTAACTAGACTTTCAAGTAAGGGGTTTGTTAAAGTTTTGCGTGATAGAGGTAGCTTGCTTATTTATAAACCTTTAATTTCTGAAGATGATTATAAGACAAAAGAAACCAATAATTTCATAGATAAACTTTATGAAGGTTCTATTACAGGAATGCTTGCAAGTTTTGCTAAATCTAAAAAATTAACTAAAAAAGATTTAGAAGATTTAATGAAAATAATTGATGAATAGGAGGTAAATTGCTTTGAATATAAAAACATTTTTTATAAATATATTATCCATGTCGACAATAGCAAGTATAGTATTTTGTCTTATATTGCTTACAAGAAAAATGTTAGATAAAAAAATAGGTCAAAAGAAATTAAGCTTGCTATGGATTGTGTTTATAATTGTACTAATATTTCCTATTAACTTTTCAAGTAGATTAAGTATCAAAAATTATTTACCTAAAAAAGAAGTTGAGCAAGCTACACTTAATATATCTAATTTATATGATACTTATATGATTCACGACAATAACACATTAAGCAATATAACTGATAGAACTAGTAGAAATATTGATTATATAAAAATATTGTCTTTAATATGGATACTATTTACCGTAGGTTCAATTTTAAAAAATATACTTTTATATAGTACAATTATTTCTCATAAAAAATATATAGAAATTCCCGACAATATTCATAATATTTTAGAAAAATGCAAGAAGAAATTAAACATAAAGAAAGATATAAAACTTGTTATTCAAGAAAGGGTTCAAACTCCTTCTTTATATGGCATATTTAATACTAAAATATTATTGACTAAAGAAGTATTAAATTTGTCTAATGATGAACTTGAATGTATAATCATGCATGAATTAAATCATTACAAGGGAGGTCATAATTTTATATATTTGTTTATTAGTTTATTAGAATGCGTTTATTGGTTTAATCCAATAATGTACTTTGCTGGTAAACTTATTAGACAAGATTTAGAATTTATTACTGATGATTTAGTAATAGGTGATGGAATTAAATTAAAAAAATATTGTGAAACAATAATAAAAGTTTCAACTATTTCTAATTTAAATGTTTGCACTTTACCAAGCATTAGCTCAGGTAAAAAGAATATCGAAAGGAGGATTAGAAAAATGAAAAATAAAGTATGTGATACAAAGTATGCAATAGCATTTTTAGTGGTTGCAATTACAGTAATATCTTTGGTTACAGTATCACTTGCAAGTAATAAAGTGCCAGAAGAAAATGAAGTAAATGTATACAGTGTATCAGATAAAGTTGAAGAGTTATTATCTGGCGAAGAATTTATTATTGAAGATATAGATTCTAACGAAGCAGAAGATAATAAAGTTGAAGAAGAAACAACTATAACATTACCATTAAAAGATTTTGAAGTATCAGTACCATTTTCAAAAAAAGTGCATCCTGTTACTGGTAAAGAAATTTTTCATACAGGAGTTGATTTAAAAGCGACAGATTCT
The DNA here is from genome assembly GCA_947588905.1 of uncultured Clostridia bacterium. GTDB lineage: Bacteria > Bacillota > Clostridia > TANB77 > UBA1234 > UBA1234. The sequence goes on along the minus strand of CANQBB010000015.1, from coordinate 26,198 downwards.
GATGATATAATGGCAGTTGATTCTGGTAAAGTTATTTATGCAGAATATGATTATGAAGGTGGTAATACTATAAAAATATTACATTCTAACGGAACTACTTCAATATATAAACATGGTTCTAAAATCTATGTAAAAGTAGGAGATGAAGTAGAAGCTGGAGATGTAATTATGAAAGTTGGTGCAACAGGTATGGCAACTGGACCACATTTACATTTTGAAATGATTGCAGAAGACGGCTCATATATAGATGTAAATAGCATGTTTGAATAATAAATATTGAATCCTAAACATTTTGAACTAAATAAAAAGTGGCTGTATTTTACAGTCACTTTTTTTAATTGGTGTATTTTAGTTTAATCTTGTTAAAAATGATTGATTTATATATTTTTTATTTATACTATGCATATGGAGAATAATTTATAGATATGATAAAATTAGTGATTTATTATTTAAAGAATTGAAATGATGGGATATTGATTATTAGTGAAAGTGCTTGCAGATAGTACTCATTGCTAATTTCATTGATATTGAATGTGCCCAAATATTCTATAATAAAATAAAAAGACCTGCACCACCGAAGTGATACAGGAATGTCTTCATCCTACGCGAAATGCGTAGATGGAGCCGACGTCGATGATGAGCTTGTAGCCTGATTGGTTACGAATCGTAACCGAACGAGAACCTCTCTCCAAAACTTTTCCTTTCACTGAGAGCCCCTCACGAGTAACTACTTGCACAACTCCGTTGAGCGGAAACCTTTTGAACATTGTCGGCGCCATAATCGTATCCCCCTTTCAAATTATTTGATGCGGAGCATCAGTAGAATACGAGTATACTTATATTATATCATATGTTTACATAAATGTAAATGCCCCCAAATTAAAGAAATAGGAATACATTTATTGGAAATTACTTAATTGTAAAATAAAGAGAAAGTGTATAAGATGAGAAGTAGAAAAGAAAAAAATGTCCTAGTAAATGTCCTAGTAATGTCCTAGTAGAAATATCGAGAAATGGAAAAAACAGATAACTATAATATAATTATTTAGTTGCAGTAAAATTGCAGTAAAACGGCATAATAAAATCCTTGTAAGTATATTGAAATCAGCACTTACAAGGATTATTTTTTGGTCGGGGTGACAACCCCGTACAAATCGCTATAATCGTTACTATTAGTCACTTTAAGGTTTTATTTTTTTAATTCGTGAAATTAGTTCGTGAATTTTTGTTTGAAAAACTTTTTAAAAATTCCTTATAATTTCATATACTTTTTAGTATTATTTAAGGTTTTTATGAAATTTCATCTTTTAATAAAAACAAATCATTTTTTTCTAAATAACTTTCAACATTTTTATATTCAGATATTTCAAAATGGTCATCTACATTTACATAGTATTTCATAGTTGTAGCAATATCCGTATGTCCCATTAGTTTTTGTAAAACAACTGGAGCAATTTTTGCCTCAACACATCTTGTTGCAAAGGTATGTCTTAACATATGGGTATGTACTTCGCTTGTTATACTTTCTTTACCAGATTTATTTATATAATTTCTAACTCTTATATTACATTTTATACATATTCTTTTTAATGCAGAATTGATAGAACCTTCCTCATATACTTCGCCATCTTCATTACAAAATATTAGTCCATATTTATTTTTAATTGTATGGCTTAATGAAGATTCTAGTGCAATTTTGCTCATATTATTTAAGTTTAATGTTCTATTGCCAGAATATGTTTTTGCAGTATTTCCAATAATAGTTTTACTGTTAATATCTTTGGTCAGAGTTCTTTTTATAGATAGCTTTCCTTTTTCAATATCAACATCATTTGTCGATATTGCTAAAAGTTCTCCAATTCTTATTCCTGTGGTAAGCAATAATAAAATTAAATATTTATGCTTGCACAAGGAGTAAGGAGTTTTAGCCAAATATTCTATCAATGTTTTTTCTTCCTCAATAGTCAATGCAGTTATAGGTTTAGAAATAACATTGCTACTTGGCATTTCAATTTTGTTGTAACCTTCAAAGAAATTTGTGTTAATCAATTTTTGATAATATGCGTATGTAAACGCTTGAGAAACAATTTCAAATTGTTTCTTAATGGTACTTGCTGAATAATCTCTAATAGAGTCAAAATAATTTATGATGTCTAATCTTGAAATCTTATTGATAGGTTTATAAGCAATTTTTTCTTTTTGTAATCTTTTCAAAGAGGCAAGATTTGTACTGTATGTATTCTTATTGATTTTACCTAACTTTAGAGCCTCATCTTTTAAGTGTTTAATTATTTCGCTTAAAGTGTAATTTGAAGTTCTATTTAAAACAATTGGACCTTCTGTAATTTCAAGAGTATCTTTAAATGCGTATAGCTTTTTCAAGGCTTCTTCTTCAGTCTTACCAGTAAAAGTTTTTTTCACAGGTTTGTCATTTAGATCTTTGCCTAAATTTAAAACAGCTTTAGAAACTTTAGAAGTATAGAAAGCATCTTCATCTAAATATGTAAGTTCAGCCTTGCATTTTGGACATCTAATTAAAGATTTAATTTCTTTTTTATTATTGCATTCAAAAATTGATTTACATTTCTTACAAACTTTTTTAATTGGAAAATTAAGATTTGTTTTTAGTTTACGATTTATATATGTACCTACGGTTATTCCTTCTAATTTCATAAAAACCTCCATTTTACTTTAGTAATTAGTCATTTTTAAGTATGCGTTTTTGACTTAAATATTGATTTAGACAATCAGCTTTTATAAAAAATGATTTTCCAATTTTAATACTTGGAAAGTCTTGACTGTGAAATAACTCTAAACATTTCTTATTTCCAATTTTCAATAATTTTCTTACATCTGCCGTTGTGTATAACTTAATTTCGTCATTCATAATACATTCCTCCAATTCTTATTATTTGAAGGACATTAAATAAAATTGAATTTACAATACGACTAGACTAAAAAATTCACTCCTTTCTTGTATTGATTTGTAACCAATTCTTTTGTCCTTTCAATAGCGTTAAACGAAATAAGTAAATTATGTTGATGCAAAATATTAAAGGTATTTACTTATCCGTTTCTACCTAATATAGAGCCATTGAAAAGTGGCAAAAAGTCCGGCTACTTTTGAAAAAATTTTTGTAAAACAACTTTTTCGCTATCCTTCTAATTAAATCACGACTCAAAACATAAGAAAATTGCCATATAATAAGAAAAAAGTTTTAAAAATTTTAAAAAATCTTTTGAAAGTCACTATTAATAGCACTTTTGATTTCTATAAATTTAATATTTTTTTCATAAAGAGTTGAAATATATTCATTTTTGGTGTAACCTAATTAAGAAGAAAAAGTTACAAAAATAATTTCTTCAAAAAATCAAGTAATCGAAAATATGTTATTTGATTATTGACATAATACATTTAAGTTTTGCGAATGTCAAGAAAAATTTTAAAATATTATAAAATATCGGAGGATATCAATGAATATTACCTTTACAGTTGATTCAAAAATAAAATTTTATAAGTATAGTGATTATCAAATAAAACATGTTGAAGAAAAGCCTTATATTTTTCCAACAGAAGATGCTATGCTTCAAGAAATAAATGTTACAAGTAGCGTACAAGAAATAATGATTGATTTTTTAAAAGTAGGTAAGAGCGTTTATTATCAAGAAGATAATGCAAGGGAAATAATATTAAACTTTATAAAAAAATATGGATTTTTTGGCTTTTTGTACGATTTCCCAGAAAATTCATTATTCATTTTTGATAAGGACATCATACTTAAAGAAAATCAACTAATAAAAGATAACTATTTCAAATTGGGAGTTATTTCTTACATCAGAAAATTTATGCCTAACTTATTAAATCAAGATATTTTAGACAAAATGAATGATTGTGCAGAAAAGATAAAAGGAAATAGGACTTCTGAAGAATTTAAAGTAATATATAATATGAACTTTATATATTCGCACGATTATGGAGAACCAGTAGAAATGATTTCAGAATATGTCAGAGGAATATTCGAAGATTTACTTAAATTTCAAGAATCGAAAGACGATAACTTAAATATAAATTCATTTATTGGTAACTTTAAAATAATAGATGGAAAAGTGCTACTTGAGTGTGATACACTAAAAAATATGATAGATGTTTGCTTTATAGCTGAAAAGATGGCTGAATTTAGAAAATTAAAAATATGCAAATATTGCAAAACACCATTTATAGCAAAAAATGCAAAGTCTGAATACGATTCGGTTAAGTGTAAGAATAAAGAGAATGTGTATAAGTTTAGGAGTAGGAATCCACAAAAATAAAAAAATGTCCTAGTAATGTCCTAGTAGAAATGGCAAAAAATCGTAAATTTATAGTGATTTTTGTGTCCTAGCAAGCACTGAAAATGTTCGACGATAAGAAATTCGATTGAAAACAAGCATAAAAAATAATTTGATTGATGAAAAGAGAATGAAGTAATGAAAAATAAGAAAGTAAATTGGGAAAAATATATAGAAAAAATAGTAATTATAATATTCATTATATTGGCTATTTTAGCAATAAGTTATTTTAGTGAAGAGAAAAATATTAATAAAGTTGCTGATTATGCCAATATTAGTGAAGTGCCAGAATATACAAATCAACTCTATGTAACTATAAATAATAATATGCCATATTTTAATGAAAATGAATATATATTAGAACCGTTTGAAATATATAGTAATTTAGATGAAAATGGTAGATGTCAAGTTGCATATGCAAATATTTGTAGAGAAATCATGCCAAATGATTATGAAGATAGAGAAAATATAAGTGATATAAAACCAAGTGGTTGGATACAAAAGAAATTTAATGGAGAATATCTATACAATAGATGTCATTTAATTGGTTATCAATTAGCAGGAGAAAATGCTAATGAAAAAAATTTAATTACTGGAACAAGATACTTTAATGTTTCTGGAATGCTCCCATTTGAAAATAAGGTTGCAACGTACATAGAAGAAAATGAAAATACGCATGTATTATATAGAGTAACTCCTATATTTAAAGATGGAAATCTTCTTGCAAGTGGAGTAGAAATAGAAGCATTTTCTATAGAAGATAAAGGGAAAGGTATTTGTTTTAATGTGTTTATTTATAACGTGCAACCAGGAATTACTCTTGATTATGCAACAGGAGAAAGCTACATAAATTAGGAATTGTTTAGAAAATAAAAATATTTTATACTTTATGGCTTGGTACAATTCTAATATAATTGAACAAATTTTAATTGATATATTGAAAAAATAGTAGAAACATTATATAATCACATTACTTTTAAATCTATTACTATTATTCAATAGTAAATAATTTCCCAATTTATAAAATTAATAGGAGTGTGAAGATTATTGAATTTAAATATTTTTGATAATCGTCTAGATAATAAAAAAGACGAGAATTTTTTAACAAGCTTTTTAGAAAATGTATCAGATTGTTTAAAAATAGTTAATGAAAAAGTTTTTAATAAATTAGATAACAATAAAGATGTGTTAAATAAATTACCTGAAAAGAAAGTTAGTGAACTAAAGGAAGAAGGAACATTATATCAAGTTGTAGAATTGCTGCCTGATGGAGCATATATACAAAATATAAATACGAATAAAGTTTATTTAGAAAAAGATATAAGTAAAGATACTTTAAACAAAGCTATTAATGATACAATTTTGAGATATAAAAATGGTCAATATATAGTTGAAGAAGAATTAACACAAAAATTTTTTGACAATTTAGTTGATATCAAAGAATATAAAAATTTGCAACAAGAATTTATAAAGTCTAGCAATATACTGGAAAATGATGCAAATACATTATATAAAATTAAGGAATATCAGAAAGATTATACAATTTTAAGTTATGATACTAAAATAGAAAAAACACTAAAAGTTCCAAATAGCCTTATTCCTTTTTTTGCAAAATATTATAGTGATAGCATATTAGTTTTTAAAGATGGTGAATTTAAAAGAAAAGCTAAATATTTGCAAGAAAATTTATGAGGAGGTAACTAAATATTTTGGCTTTAAGATTGAAAATATAAATAAAAAAGTTAGAGATAAAAAATACGAGTTAAATTATTAATGAGAACAAAATAATGGTATAATAAACATTGGAGGAATGAGATTAAATATGGAAAAAGTAAAACCTTTTGTAAAATGGGCTGGAGGTAAAAATGCTTTAATATCTCAACTAACTAATTATTATCCAGTAGAATTAAAGAACGGTAATATAGAAAGATATGTAGAGCCTTTTGTTGGTGGAGGTGCAGTATTATTAGATATATTACAAAATTATAAAATAAAAGAAGCGTATGCTTTTGATATAAATAAAGATTTAATTAATTGTTATAATGTTATAAAAACAGATGTCAATAAGTTAATAGCTGAATTAGAAATGATGGAAAAAGTTTTTATATCATTTAATACAGATAAACGAGAAGAGTATTTTTATAAAGTAAGAAATGAATATAATTCTTATGAACTAGGAGAAACATTAAGCGTAAAAAGAGCTGCAGAATTTATTTTCTTAAATAGAACTTGTTTTAATGGACTTTATAGAGTAAACAAAAATGGTAAATTCAATGTGCCTTGTGGTAAGTACAAAAATCCTATGATATGTGATTCAGACAATTTAAAAAACGTTTCGAAACTTATAAAAAATGTAACATTTGAATATGGCGATTATAAAAAATGTGAAAAGTATATAAATTGTAATTCTTTTGTTTATTTTGATCCACCTTATAGACCATTATCAATAACTTCTGGATTTACATCTTATACCAAAGAAGACTTTAGTGATAATAATCAAAGAGAATTAGCAGAGTTTTACAAAAAATTAAATTTTAAAGATGCTAAATTAATGTTAAGTAATTCAAACCCTAAAAATACTAATAAAGAAGATACTTTCTTTGATGAAATATATGGAGAATTTAATATAAATGAAGTATATGCAAAGAGAATGATAAATTCAAATACAAGTGGAAGGGGAGAAATATCAGAATTACTAATAACAAATTATGAGGAGCAACCAAAATGGAATTACCAAACAAATACTACTATGAAGATAGTAGCTTTAAGTTAATAAATGAAGATACATTTAAAGCTTTAAAAAATTTTGATGATAAGACTTTTGATATGGTATTTGCAGATCCACCATATTTTTTATCGGATGATGGTATAACATGTAAAGGTGGAAAAATGGTTAGCGTAAATAAAGGAATGTGGGACAAGTCTTTAAATGTAAAGGAAAAACACGAATTTAATAAAAAATGGATAAAAGAATGTTATCGAGTATTAAAAGATACTGGAACAATATGGATTAGTGGAACCATGCATAATATTTATTCAATAGGAATGGCTTTAGAAGAGGAAGGATTTAAAATTATAAATAATATAACTTGGGAAAAAACAAATCCACCACCTAATTTGGCTTGTAAAACTTTTACACATTCAACGGAAACGATTTTATGGGCAAAAAAAGATTTAAAGAAAAGTAAGTATACTTTTAATTATGAGTTGATGAAAAAATTGAATGACAATAAGCAAATGAAAGACGTATGGACAACGTCATTAACAAAACCATCAGAAAAAAAGCAAGGAAAACATCCAACTCAGAAGCCTTTAGAATTATTAGATAGAATAATATTAGCATCAACAAATGAAAATGATTTAATTTTAGATCCGTTCTGTGGCAGCAGTACAACAGGAATATCGGCAATAAAATTAAATAGGAAATATATAGGAATAGATAATGAAAAAGAATATCTTGACTTGTCAATAAGGAGATATGAAAATAGGAAAAATTTTAATGGGGGAGATAAATTATGAAATCTTACTATAAAGAATTAAATGTTGATGAGATTAAATTGGACATGGAAAATCCAAGAATCGCAAAATTTATTGAAATGTATGATAAAGATACTTTAAATAGTGAGCAAATAGCATTAGCTTTAGGCAGTGGTGTTGAAGAATCAAATAATCAAACAAGTTATTCTAGTTTATATAATTCTATAAAGACAAATAGAGGAATAATACATCCAATTGTTGTTAATCATCAAATTGATGGAAGTTATGTAGTAATTGAAGGTAATACAAGAGTTCAAATATATAAAGAATTTAAAGAAAACAATATAGATGGAGACTGGAATACGATTCCTTCTATAGTTTATGAGAATTTAAGTGAAAGTGAAATTCATGCTATAAGATTGCAATCTCATTTAGTAGGACCAAGAGAATGGGATCCATATTCAAAAGCAAAATATTTAAATTATTTAAGTAATGAAGAAAACTTGCCTATGAGTCAAGTTATTGATTTTTGTGGAGGAAAAAAGACAGAAATTGTTAAATTAATTAATGCATATAAAGATATGGAAAAATACTACAGACCTTTGCTTGATGCAGATGATGAGTTTGATCAAAGAGACTTTTCTAAATTTCTTGAATTGCAAAATGGAAGTGTAAAGGAGGCTTTACTAGCTAAGTTTTCGTTAGGTGATTTTGCAAAATGGGTAATTAACGGGAATGTTGATACTGCGATTAATGTACGTAGATTGCCAGAAATATTAAGAAATGAAGAAGCAACAAAAATTTTGTTAAAAACAAATATAAAAACAGCATTGGAAAAAGTAATTGTTGATAAACCAGAATATAAAGATATAAGTGGTGTTTCTATTGAGCAACTTTGTGTTGAGTTAATAAAGAGAATGAATGATATGCCATTTCAAGAATATAACTCAATAAGAAATGGAAGTAATCCTATAAAGGATAATTTAATTGATTTAAGAGGTAATATTGATATTTTTGTGGAGGATATAAATAAAGATTAATGGAATCAAAAACTCATCATAATTTAGTAAAAATAATTTATAACTATGTTTCAAATTATCCAAAAGTAAAAAAAGAGTTAATACAAAGTGATATTTTTGAAATAAGCGGTAATGTAATTAGAATGCATGAAGGCTATATTCCAGATGTTTACTATAATTTTAACAATTTAATTATAATTGGTGAGGCAAAAACAGAAAAAGATTTGGAAACATGGCATAGTACAAAACAAATAGAATCATATATTAATCATTTAAAAAGATATGAAAGTAGTGAGTACAATACTATCTTAATAATTGCTGTTCCGTGGCAAGCCTCGATTACTGCTTATAGGATTTTAAAGAGAATGATTTCTTCAGATAATATAACGGCAATTGTTATAAACGAATTGGGGGTGTATAAGAAAAATGAAAAAAATAAAACTGCAGAATGAACCTAATTATGAGTCGAAGTTAAATTCTTATACATATCAAGAACAAGCAGTTCAATTTGCTAAAGACCTCGATTATTCGGCAATATTCCATGAACAAGGGTTAGGAAAAACCAAAATAGCATTAGATATTGCTTTGTATTGGCTATCCGAGAAAGAAATTGATACAGTATTAATTGTTACTAAAAAAGGACTAATAAGAAATTGGCAAGACGAGACAAAAGTGCATTCTTATTTGCATCCTAAAATTTTAACAAACAATAGAAATAGTAATTTTTATGTTTTTAATAGTACTTCAAGGCTTTTAATAACTAATTTTGAAACCATTTCATTAGAAAAAAAAAGAATCAAATTATTTTTGAAATCAAGAAATGTTGGAATCATAATTGATGAATCTGCAAAATTAAAAAATCCCGATTCACAGTTGACAAAAGACTTTTTTGAACTTTCCCCATTATTTTTAAAAAAAGTAATAATGACAGGGACACCAGTTGCAAATAGACCTTATGACATATGGGCACAAATTTATTTTTTAGACAATGGAAAAAGCTTAGGAACTGATTTTAAGGATTTTAAGAAAAAAGCAAATTTAACTAATAACTTATCAGCAAATACTGAAAAAAGGCAGAAATTTGAAGAATTTATTTCAAGCATTTTTCAAAAAATAAATAACTTTTCTATAAGAGAAACAAAAAAAACAGCTAAAATATCATTACCTGAAAAGACATATCATGACATATGGACAATGTTTACCAAAGAGCAAAAGAAGATGTATGATGAATTAAAAAATAAACTAGCTATAGAAATAAAGAATGATGGCAACAAAATAATAGATGATGCATCTCCAATACTAAAGAGGATTTTGAGACTAGAACAGATAACTTCTAATCCCAAAATGCTGAATGAAGATGTTTCATTTGTCTCTGGAAAAGAAAAAGAATTGGTTTCTATAGTTAAAGAAATAATTAATAGAGATGAAAAAGTTATTATTTGGACGAATTATATTTATAATATTGAATATTTTTATAATAAATTTAAAAAATATAATGCAACTAAACTTAGTGGAAATATGAGCATAGAAGATAGAAATATGTCCATATTAAAATTTAAAACAGGAGATTGTAAAGTATTAATAGCAACACCACAAGCTGCAAAAGAAGGACTAACATTAACAGTTGCAAATAACGCAATTTTTTATGATAGAGGATTTAGTTTAGATGATTACTTACAGGCACAGGACCGAATACATAGGATATCTCAAACAAAAGAATGTCATATTTATAATATAATGATAAAAGGTAGTATTGATGAATGGATACATAAATTGTTATTAAGCAAAGAAAAAGCAGCATCACTTGTTCAAAATGATATATCATTAAATGATTATGAAAACATTGCAGATTATTCGTATGACAAATTAATAAAAAAAATATTAGAAATTGAGGAATGATGATATGAGTAAAGAAATAGAAGATGTTTTAATTATAGGTAAAGAAAAGTATCCAGTAAAAAAGTGTGAAATAGAACAGAGTAAATTATTTTTTTATACTGATAATCCAAGAGTGTATTCTATATTAAATTCTGGAGATTATACTCCTACACAAGAAGAAATTGAAAAATTAATGTGTAAGCAAGAACATGTAAAAAAGTTAAAAGAATCAATTAGGTCAAATGGCGGACTTATAGATCCAATAATAGTTAGAGATGGAGACTATGTTGTTTTAGAAGGAAATAGTAGACTTGCAGCTTATCGATTATTGAATAAGCAAGATCCTATAAAATGGGCTAAAATAAAAGCAATTATATTGCCAAAAGATATTCCAGATTCGGCTGTATTTGCCTTAATTGGTCAATATCATATTATTGGAAGAAAAGATTGGGAACCATATGAACAAGCAGGATATTTATATCGAACAATAAATAAAACCAAAAAAACTCAAAGTGAATTAGCTAATGATTTGGGAATGAAAGTATCTGATATAAAAAAGCTATTATTAATATATCAATATATGATAGATAAAGAAGATAATCATCCTAATAAATGGAGTTACTATGAAGAACTATTAAAAAATAGAGGTATAAAAAAAGCTTTTGATGAAACTCCAGCACTAGAAGATAAAATAATCGAAGAAATAAAAAATGATAAAATAAAAATGGCGATAGATATAAGAAAATTAGGTGATATTAGTAAAGTAAATGATAAATTATCAAAGAAAATCTTAAAGGATATAGCTAAAGGAGAGGAAGATATTTATAGTGGCTTTAATATTATAGAAAGCTCTGGAAAAATGGATAATAATTTTCAAACTATATCTAATTTTAGGAAAAAAATTACAGATAAAAATTTTTCAAACAAATTGCTGAAAGATGAGAACTTAAGAGACATAGAATATGAATTAAAAAAGATTCAAAGAACAGTAATAGTTTTACTAAAAACTATTGAAAGGAGTAAAAAATGAGTAATAATAGAAACTTTGCAGAATGGCTATTAACTTTTACAGATAGTATAGCTGATTATAAATATTACATAGATTTTAAAACAATTTATAAAAAAGCACAAAAATATAAAATAGAACTAAATATGATGAATTCTCTTGTTGGTAGCAAAAATATTGAAAAAGAATTTATAGAATTAGTAAAAAAATATCCAGAAGTTTTAAAATGTGTTCCAATTTTATTAGCTGTTAGACAAAATGAAATTAAAGTTCTTGATAGTGATGGAAATAAATTTGAATATAATTTTAATGAAATGAATTATAATATAGAACAATATGCTGTTTTTATGAAAGAAACGGGTTTGTTTGACTTAATAGGTAGTCACATCATAAATAATATTTATGATTATGTTTTAGGTGTTGAATCTGGATTGAATTCTAATGCTAGAAAAAATCGTGGTGGACACTTAATGGAGAACTTAGTAGAAAACTTTTTGCAAAAAGCAGGTTTTAAAAAGAATGAAACCTATTTTAAGGAAATGTATTTACAAGAGATAGAAGAAAAATGGAAATTAGATATGTCTTTTATTAGCAATCAAAATCAGGCAACCAAAAGATTTGATTATGTTGTAAAAACGGATAAATGTATATATGGTATTGAAACTAATTTTTATGCTTCTAATGGTTCGAAGTTAAATGAAACAGCAAGAAGTTACAAGATGATAGCAGAGGAATCAAAGAATGTAGTAGGCTTTAAATTTGTTTGGTTTACAGACGGCTTTGGCTGGTATTCAGCTAAAAATAATTTAAGAGAAACTTTTGATGCTTTGGATGATATTTATAATATATATGACATGAAGAATGGAGTAATGAAAGAAGTTTTAAAATAAAATTATTATTAAGCTAAAATATTTAAAACTTTCGTTATAATTTTGAAAATATAACATTACATTTTTATCAGTTGATTTTTAAAATTTTTCTCTAACTCATTAAAGGGGGATGGGGACATTTCCCCATGCAAGTTGAAAATGTAGTATTACATTTTCTATGCTTGCAATGTAGAGAAATTGTAAGAAAACTGCAAAAGGCAGTATTACAATTTCAGTGCTTGCTATGTAAAAAAATCATCAAAATTTTTAAGAGCTGACTTTTTAGGTCATTAAAAATTGACTTGAAAATCAGCTCTTATTTTTTAATTTTCCATCTCAAAATTGGATTAAAAACATGTGAAACTTTTTGGAAAATCATAAAGATTTCCTCTTGAAAATTTATAAATTACTCTTTCAAAATCCCAATGTTTTTGAAGTAAAAATATGCTTCTTTGCCTCCTAAAAAGAAGACAGATTGCTCTTCTAAATTTCTAATATCGAGGTCTAAAAGATATAACTTTTGTAACATTTTACATTCCTTTTTAGATAGTTCAATCTCTTTGTTATCTTCTAAAATTAGTTGCAGATTTGGATATGTATCCATTATTTTTTCGACCTCGTCTAGCAATTTTTTATACTGAAAATTCTTCTTCCTTAATGATATTTTTGTCTTGCTGATTAGGTCATTATAGTCACTAGCTTCTATATCAAAAATTCCTTTTTCATACATAATAATCATCTCCATTTCTAAAATTTTATTTATAAATTATCTCATTATAAATGATTTCTTCAGCACGATTTTTAATGTTATTGATTCTTCCAACCCATTCCATTTGATTTGTACTTTTTAATTCTTCTGTGATATTTTCTTGCTTTGCAAATTGAGGAATAAGTCTTTCTAAATAGTCGTGTGCTTCATTATCAACTTGAATTAAATGCTCAACTAATTCTTCTTTCATAATTAGATGATAGTATAAGCTCTTTCTATGTTCTTTTAAAAATCTTTCTCTAGCTCTTCCATATTTGCCTATATTTGCTTTTTTACTCTTATGTAGTAATTCTATATTAGGTATGTAATAATTTCCTTTTTTAGCATATTCTAAATTCATTTTAAAGTCCTCCTTCTTCTTCTTTAATATAATCTTGAAAATTAACTATAAATCTATCTAAATTTTCGTACTGACCAGAATCATCAAAAAACCTATTATCAAATTTTTTTGAGTCAAAATTATTATTTATATTAGTATTATTATTATTAGTCTTATTTAGTCGTAAATTCTCCGACTCTGGAGTCGGAAATTTTCCGTGTTCAGAATCGTAATTTTTACGACTCTCATCAGCATCTAATGACAAGTGAGAGATTTTACCAATATATATAAGATTAGGTTTAGAACATTGTTGCTTTTTTTCATAAATTAGTTCACAATCATTTAGTTCTTTAAATGCTTTTGTTACTGTTTTATCTGATAAATTTAATAACTTTTGAATACTTTTCCTAGTGAATATTAAGTAGACATTACTTTCTTTGTCTATCCAATTATTTTTAATAGATAAGCTAAGTCTATCTAGTAGAAAACCATATAATAATTTGCTATCTGAATTTAGCCTTGTGCTATAAAGTGGACTTACAAAAAGTTCTTTTGGTACTTTTATATAATTATCCTTAAAACATTCATTTGCCTTATAAGGATGAAAAGCCATAATTTATTGCTCCTTTCATTACCTTAAAGTGCTTTTTGATTATTTTGTTGATTCGTGAAATTTCGTGAAATATGGTTTTAAAATTCGTGAAATCAATTCGTGAAATAATTTTAGAATTTGTAGGACTTTAAAAAAATTTAATGGAATAAAAAATAACGCTATATTTTAAGTTTTTTCCTTAAATATAGCGTTATTTGTATTTTTAGAATTTTTTAAAATTCTCACCAATGCCCTTGAAAAAGGGCTTTTTTTGGTCGGGGTGAGAGGAAAGCAGTATTTTAGCCTATTTGAGGTATTTTTTTATTACTTAAACAGCCCCTCTACAATACCTATTTAACTAGAATATATATTAAGTATATTCTAGTAATCATTATGTTTATCACTACTTATATATATGCGTTGCAGTAATTTTGCAGTATAGACTATTAGATTTTGTTTAATAGTTTTTTCTTTAAATCTTCATATTCATCTTGAGAAATTTCATTTGCATTTTTTAATTTTGAAAGTTTTTCTAGTTGATTTACAATATCATCATTACTATTGTTATTTTCAGTAACGGGAGTATCTATATTTTTATTTAAATCTATAATTGATATTAAAGTGGCATAAGCATTATTGATAAATTGCATAGCATATTTATATAATAATGAATTTTTGTCGGTTGTACTAGATATTGTATTAATTAAAATAAGGGGAGAATTAATGTTCTTTGTAACTATTCGTAATTGTAAGGACGATACTACATTTTGGCTCTTTCTTGTATTTGAACCAACAACAGCGCCAACTCCACCTGCAATTACTCCTCCCGCTATAGCTCTACCAACTCCACCTTTCATTATAGTACTAGAATCTTCTATTACAGTACATTCAATTAAATCTTTAAAATCTATAATAATATAATCTTTTTGAGGTAAAAAATGACATATAGCCACCTTTTTATTGTTTTCATCTATTTGAATTTCACCTCTATTAGTAACTAAGTCATAAGGGATATGCTTAGTAGCTTTAAAATTTTTATCTTGTAAATCTTTATCAATTTCATTCATATTAGTTAGTGATGTAGAGTCATTATTTTTGTTTGTCAAAATTGCTAATATAAAAGCAAATACAAATATAGATATAATTATTATTAAGAACATAATATTTTTCCTTTCTAGATTTTTTTTAGAAGTTTATTTTTGGCTTCTTGAAATTCGCTTTCTGTTATTACACCACTATCTAGTAATTGTTTATATTTTAATAATTCATCAGCAGAATTTGTTTCAGTATTTATCCTATTTTTATTTTTATCTTCTTGTATTACAACAAACAGTAAACCAAATATCCCAAGGAAAAAACCTGCCCAAAAACCAGTCCAATATGAATATCCTTTTTTTTGATTTAAAAGACCCGTAATTACCCCAAATAAAACACCAATAATAGTATATGATCCAATCCATCCAATCCACGCTAACTCCATTTTTATCACCTCATTTCCTAAATTATCATACAAAAAAATTATATCAGTTTAATTATTGATTGTAAATAACTATTTTATAAATAGTAAATAATGAATAGTAATCACGAATATATTAAAAGCAAGCAGTAATTACCATATAATAGCAATTAATGGAGGTATTTTAGTATGTTAGATAAAAATGTTTTAGAATATAAAGATTTTGGACGTATTGTAATAAAACTAGATAAAATAATGGAGAAGAGGGACATTAGTGTATATGAACTAAGTAATAGTGCCAATGTAGCTTTTCCCACTATACAAAAACTAAAAAATGGTGAAGAAATAACTAGAATTAATTTAGATGTATTAGCTAAATTGTGCTATGTACTTGATTGCGAAATACCAGATTTAATGGAATATAAAAGAGGGAAGTAGTAAAGGAAAATAATATGTCTACATTAGTATAGCCCCTATTTTACAACTTTTGTAGATTAAAGCAGATGATATGACTTGTTAGCATATGCGTGAAACTCACAGATATGCTTTTTTAATTTAAAATAAAGATGTATTTTATAGATTATTTTTTTAATGACAATATAATATCTTGTGCTAAAATTTGGCTCAAGAATTACAACTTTTAATAAGTTCCTGGCTAAGAATTTATTACCTTATAAACTAGTTTCAAAACAATATAGACCAAAGAAAGAAAATAGAAATCATACAATAAGACATTGGATAGTTGAAAGACTAATCTAATGTCTTTCTTTATCAGTATTGAAAAAACCTATTTTTGAATTGTGACAATATTTTCCTAAAATTGCATTTTCGAGCTAAAAAAATGAAAAAAATCAAATTTTGAAATCTTAGAGATTCAATGATGACAGAAGATGGTGACAGAAAACGCTCGGCAATTATATTTAGATTTAAGATAATATTATTTAGGTAAGATAATATATATTATGATAAATATAATTATATCTAAAAACTGAAGGTATCTCTTTTTATCCCTAATCGTAACCGGTCTAATACGGTGCGATTAGGGGAAAAAGCGCGGCTTGCCGGCGTCCAAGAAAAGCCGCAGGTACAACATTGTTATTTTTAAGATAATAAGATGTAGTTTAAGGTTATCATGAAATGGCGCGCTTTGACTATTTTCGCTTTCTAGCCAAAAATATACAATGTTCGATTTCGGAACTTACGAAAAACAATGTCTAAAATTTCGCGCTAAATTTAAAACAATCTCTCATCTACTTTTCACGCATAATACAAACTCTTTCTAGTCCAAAAACTTTATTCTTATAAGAGAAACACCCAAAAACCGCCGCTACATCTACATTTCTATCATCATTTGGACAAATTTTCCTCATTTTCCACGCTCAATTTGTACAAGCCACAAACAATGCACATTCTTTCTTAGTTAAAAAAAAGATTACGCCGTGAAAGAGTGAGTTCGTCGACTATAAACAACAAAATCGAAAATTGAAACGATTTAAAAACGGCTCTTCCTGAGAAAAGTGAAAGATAAAAAATAGAGGTATTAAATAGTCATTTATTATTGCGACTATGTTACCTCTATTATAATTTATATATAAATTTTTACTAGTTTATATTTATTTTTGCTCTAAAAATTATTATATGTAAATAAGACTATATACTAGTCGGAACTATGTTCCAACTAATATCAAAATATATGAAAGCTTAAATTGTAATTGATTCAATTTTAGTAATTCTTTTAAGAGAGAGGTCTCGAAAGCATTGATATAGCTGAATTTTTTATGCACGATGGACAAATTATTCTAAATTTTCTCTTAAATTTGTACAAGCTTCTATTAACATTTCACTAAATCCAGAAGAGGTTGTTTCTTCACTTTCTAGCCAATTATAAAATAATTTATTCATTCTATCACTTGCTATATACAAAAATATATCATTATTGTTCCTGATTGCACTTCTCCAAATCCATTGAATTAGCTCGCTAAGTGCAAATCCATCTTGATCAAATATACAGTTTGTTTTACTTTCTATAAATCTTTTAATAAGTGGATTTTTATATCTATCAATTAAATAAAATAGAGTATTTCGGTCAGAAAGTTCATTAGTTGCTATTTTATTATATTCTACAAAATTGTCTTTATTTAAGCCTCTTATAGGCTTACCATATTTACGACTAATTATAATATCAATAGCATTTATATATACTGTCCACATTTCTTTTCTAGTTGTTTTAGTTTTAAATATTGGGTTATGTTGAATTAAAGAATTAATATTTGCTCTTAATTTGTCTATTACTAGTTGATTTTCAGGCTTTTTTGCTTCATTTGCGTAGAAATTATAACTTAAATTTATTTCTTTTCCTTTTGCATTTTTATAAGTCCATTTATTACCTTCAGTTTGCAAGTATATATGTTTTTTTGCCTCTTTTTTTATTTTATTTGCATATTCTAAGTATTTCCATTCTAGTTGTGTTAGAATAAATTTTTTATTTACTAATAATGGATATTCAATATGAAAATCATTAATATTGTGCATTTGAAAATAATATTTCATAACTTGAGTATTCCACATATAAGTTAAAATATAAACTCTTTTAAAGACATTAAAAATTTCTATTGGTAAAACCTTATAATAACTATCTTGAAATTTATATATATCGTATGTTTCAAAATCATCTTTTAGAATGTCATATATAGTTGCCTCGTTTAATTCATTATTCCATGATAATTTATCATTTTCAGGGTCTTTAGTTAATATTCCTTGATTTAGCATTATTTCAATATCTTTACTAGTAAATGAAAAATCTTGATAACTTTTTATTTTTTGATTGCTATATTGATTTGGTTCTATTTCTTCCTTTTTGAATTTAACTACGCTAGGAAATTCATAGAGTTCTATTATATCGTTCATTGCTTCATCAACTATTAATATATACTCGGAAGCGTATTTTTCTATTAATTTTCTATTCATTTCAAATAACTTTTTAGTACAAATTATATTATCCTGGTTTTTTAATGATCGCTCTAAATCTACTGACTTACTTTTAATATTTTCTCCCATAAGTTTAAAATTTTTGAACTTTAACTTTTTTCTATATCTTTCAGTTTCTTTTATGTAGTTAACTATCAAAATTAACTTTTCTTTTGGATTATCTAAAATTTGATTTATTATAGCCGAACTTTTACCAGACCCCATTATTCCCTCTACTATACATACCTTATCCATTATAAATTGCCTCCATAAAATTATTATTTATTTTCAAGCAATTTGCACAAACTAAATAATGATTTGATATTTTTTTTAGCATTTTGGCTTATTATCTTTTTGCCATTGCATTATTTCGCTTTTAGATACAAGTTCATTTCTATATTGAGTATTTACATTCCAAAAATCATTTTTATATTTGTTATACAATGCTTGCTGTTCAGACTTTTCTTCAACAGATTTAGCTCTTTTTAATCGCATTCTATATGCTTGACAAGTTCTATTATGCTCGCTCATTATATCTGATAATTTTATTTCATCTCTATATGTTTTTTTAACACCATATTGCTTACAAGTTTTTTTGCTATTTTGAGGACTTATTCTATCGCAATACTTTTCATTTGATTTTGATTTTGGTATGAAATATTTTCCACAATTTAGGCATTTATTTATTTTTTGATTAGATTGAATAAGATTATACAAACATATGTCTAATAGCTCCATAATTGATTGTATATTATATATTCTAAATAATTTAAATTTCTTGCTATTTACAATTTTAATTCTATCTTTCCAACTTGTGCCATCTGGGTAGTTTTCTTTTAAATAGCTGTTTAATGACAATATATTTTCTTTATCTATTTTCATATAGGCTAATGTTGAAGAGGGAAGAGAGAAACTCGCTTTCCCTTTACTATAATCATTTATTGCTAAAAATATTTTTTCAGTTATATTTAAACTAGAATTCGCAATAACTTTAGGCACTAAATCATTTGAAGTCTGATATATTGTGTCGCACAAATTTTTTAAAATGTCTATTTTGTTTAATAATTCTTTTAAAAAACTTATTTTTATATTTTTTTCGCTATTAGCTCTTGGTGGCACATAATTTTTAAAAATAGCATATTCGTTTTTAAAATCAAATAATAGAAAAATATCGCAAATAGTTCCTAGCTCTTTAATTTGAGTATTTTCTTTAATATTTCCCTCTTCATTTTTTATTGCTTTAATTAAATCTTTTATTTTATTAGATATATTTTCTTCCTCTGTTACTATATTAAGAAAAATATTGCCAATATTATATTTAGTTATTTTTAGATTTTTTGAGTGAGTTGAATTGAATTTAACAAGATATTCATATTGATTATCACTATATAAAATGACATTATTTTCGCTATTAGATACCTTAAAACATTGCATATTTCATACTCCTTTCTTTGTTAGGGTATTTTATTATTTTGTTTTAAATACCTATTGAAATTTTAATTAATTTGTGATATATTTTAGTAAATAGTTAGGGGATTTAAAAATTTATTTTAAATCCATAACATGATTATATAAAATCCATATTGTTATGTCAAGTTAATATTAGTTATTTGTTAAGGTTTATTGTTATTTGTCAAGGTTTATGGTTATTTGTTATGGTTATGGTTATGGCTAATTTTATGGATTATTAGTTATATTTTTGTAGAAAAGTTTAAATTTCTACTTGATGAATTTAAGAAATTAAATTCATTGAAGCGACTAGTTTTAGAGAAATAACTAATCGCTTTATGCTTAATTTTATTTATAGGACAGAAAAGAGGTGAAATTTATTGACAACTAAAGACAGCAAAATTGCAGATAGCTTAATTTTACTTGATATACAAGATGTATGCAAGTATACTGGTTGGTGCGAAAATACAGTTAGAAAAATGTTTGCTGATGATGAATTCCCTGTTATAAAATATGGGAAAAAACAATTAGTAGCTTTGGAAGCACTAAAAACTTTTTTCATGAGTAGACGTGAAAAAAAAGACTAGTGAAAATTAAATTTCTTTTATTTTATTGCCTTTTTCATCTACAATTATAAATTTAGCTTCATATTTGCATCCTAAAGCCTCAGCAATCATAATTAAATCTTTCTCGGTAAAGTTGTCCCTAGATAGCTTATTAGTTATATTCTGAGGCTTAGTTTTTAGTTTACTTGCTAATTGTGTAATATTTAAATCTTTTTCAATTAGCAATTGTTTTATTTTCTTTGACATAGACATTATTTATTACCTCCTCCATAATAAATAATACACTAGAAAGTTTGAAATGTCAAAAATATGATACAATTTACATTTTTAGAAACGTTTTTTACACTTTATAGTTGACACTATACACATATTAGTGTAAAATAATAATATAGAAATGTAATAAAGGAGGGTGTGAATATGAATAAAGTCTATAAAGATGTTGAAGATGTTCTAGAAAATACTTATTTTCATGTGCAAAATATATACGACTTTTTAGAAATACTTTTAGATGTTTGCTATATTGAAAATGCAGAAACACTTGAGTATAAAGAACTAAGAAAAAAATATATTATTGCACAAAAACTTACTAATTGCTTATATGAATTAGTAAGAGATGAAATTTATCAATTAAAGACACTTTTAGGAATAGAAGAAAATGAAAAATGTAATTAAAATAATTAGTCTTTGAAGGGAAAGTGAGGCATATGGCAAAGAAAAGAGGAAATGGCGAAGGCAGTATTTCATATCACAAAGCTAGTAAAAGATATATTGCACAATATACAAAGCCCAACGGTAAAAGAGGTACAATTTATGGAAAAACTAGAGAAGAAGCAAGAAAGCAACTTACTAAAGTGTTAGCAGAGATTCAAACTCAATCTTATACAGATAAAAGTAATATAACATTAATTGAAATAATAAAAACTATAGTAGAAGATAAGCACAACGCAAATAAAATTAATAGCAATACTTATAGAACTAATTTAGATACTATAAAACGTATTGAAAAAGACAGTATAGCTAAAATGCAAATACAAAAAATTACAACAGAACATTTAAAAGATTATATGAATAGAATGGTTAATGTATATAATTATAGCGAAGCTATCATAAATAAAAACTATGGTCTTATAAACTTAGCATATAGAAAAGCTGTTATAAAAGGTTATGTAAGACGTAATTTATTAGATAATAAAGAAGAACTTTCAAAGCCTAAGAGTAAAATTCCGGTCAAAAAGGTATGTGCTTTTACTATAGATGAACAAGTAAAGCTAATGAGTGCATTAAATAATTATGATAATGTTACGTATAAAAATATTATTTTATTAGCACTTTTTACTGGTATGAGAAGTGGGGAAATATTAGCTTTAAAGTTAAATGACATAGATTTAAAAAATAAGATTATTCATATTAAAAGATCGCTATCAAGAGATGTAACGGGAAAACAGATTATTGGAGAAACTACAAAAACAAGAAATTCTAGCCGTGATGTTATAATAACAGATAACGTAGAGAAAATACTAAAGAATAGTATGCAAAAAATGATAATCAATTATGACGGCTTATTATTTTGTACAGAAGAGGGAAAAACTATTAGCAATGGAATGATAAATTCGGCTTTTAAAAGACTTTGCAAAAAATATAATATAGGAAAAGGCTTTGACGTAAATTTTCATATGTTAAGGCACACATATGCAACTAGATGTATTGAAAGTGGTATGCAAGTAAAAGTTCTTTCAAAAAAACTAGGACATAAAGACATTTCAATTACACTTAATACATATACAGATGTTTTTTCAAAAATGGAAGATAGATTTGATAATCAATTTGGAGAGTATTTAATTGAAAATAATATTGGGTTGCAGTAAAATTGCAGTAAAACGACATAATAAAATCCTTGTAAGTATATTGAAATCAGCACTTACAAGGATTATTTTTTTGGTCGGGGTGAGAGGACTCGAACCTCCGGCCCCATGGTCCCAAACCACGTACTCTACCAACTGAGCCACACCCCGATACAATACATAAGTATAACATAAATTTAGAAAAAAGCAACAGAAAAAATATATTTTTTGCAGATTTTTTCTAAATTTAGTTTGGACATAATTGTAATATTGCTTATTTTATGATATCATTTAGCAAGATTTGGCTATTAAATTTGTTAAAATCTTGGGAGGGTTTGGATTGAAACATATTTTAAGTTGTGTAAGAAAAGCTGTTGATGATTATAATATGATTAAAGAAGGAGATAAGATTGCTGTTGGTTTATCTGGTGGAAAAGATAGCTTAACATTATTACTCGCATTAAAAAATTTACAAATTTTTTATCCTAATCATTTTGATATTATGGCTATTACAATTGACCCTGGCAGTAATACGTTTGATACGTCTAATTTAGAAACTTTTTGTAAAAAATTAGATATAGAGTATGTTATCGAAAAAACAAATATTAAAGAAATAGTATTTGATATTAGAAAAGAAAAAAATCCTTGTTCTCTTTGTGCTAATATGCGTAGAGGTGCTTTAAACGATGTAGCTAAAAAGCATGGCTGCAATAAGATTGCATTAGGGCATCACCAAGATGATGTTATTGAAACATTTTTTTTAAGTTTGTTTTATGAAGGACACATTCATACTTTTGCACCTTGTACATATTTATCTAGAATGGATATTGAAATTATTAGACCAATGATTTATGTTAGTGAAAAAGATATTAAAAAGTTTGCAAAAACTAATGATTTACCTGTTATGAAAAAAACTTGTGAAGTAGATGGTAAAACTCAAAGAGAGTTTATTAAAAATATGATAATTGAACTTTCTAAAAGTATCCCTCGCTTAAAAGCTTGTATATTTGGTGCTATACAACGTTCTAATATTAAAGGATGGGAAAAACAAAATTTAAATTATTGATTTTATATTGTCAAATATTAACTTTTGCAAGTCGCTGGCAAGACTTTTATTATATTCTTCTTGATTGATTATATTATTAGAAATCATTCGCACTCCGAGTACTGGTATTTTATTATCACTACAAACTTTATATACAGAATATGATTCCATATCTTCTGCCATTGCATCAAAATAATCAATAAACCATCTAATGCGGTCTATTTCATTATTCCAAGCATCACCACTAAGGACATTCCCTGTGTGTATAGTACCATTGTAATTAGAAGTCAATATTTTTTTAAATTTATTTAAAAGAGATATATCAGCAGTGATTTTCTCTTTTTCTTTTTTTTCTCCATCATTCCAATCTAAAAATATCCATTCATTAGGATGGATGCCTTCATTTTCTTTATATTTTTGTGTTCTATATGAACTCATATTATATACAGATTTTGCAATAACAATATCACCTTTATGAATATTGTTGCCATAACCACCAGCAACTCCTTGATTTATAACTAAGATAGGATTAAATTCTTTTATGGCTAAAATTGTTGATACTGCTGAGTTTACAGTTCCAACTTTTGTTATAGAAATAACTACTGATATATTATTTAGAAATCCTTTATAATATTCATAGCTATTTAATATGATTTTCTCTGAATCTACTAATTTCTCTATAAGATATTCTGTCTCTACTTTCATTGCTCCTTGTATTAAAATAGGTTGATTCATAAATATCCCACCTTTTAAATTATATAAAAAAATAGCACATAGACATTTGAATAATTCTATGTGTTACCTTATTGGTGCGGGTGAGAGGACTTGAACCCCCACGTCGAAGACACTAGATCCTAAGTCTAGCGCGTCTGCCAGTTCCGCCACACCCGCATTTGTTTCAACATCATTTATATTAGCATATTTGAGACATTTCTGTCAATAGGTAAAATGAGTTTTTTTAAATTTTGGCTCTAATTTAGCTACAATGAATAAGTTGTCCTAATTGTGTATTTTTTGTAAATTTTAGATTGACCAGAAATGTCTCGGATGATATAATTCTATAAATGATGTTTTCAAAACCAAGAATAATTTTGGAGGTGAATTTTTTGCTAAATCTGTTGAGCTTTATGGTAGAGGCTAATTCTGGTTATGTCAGATTGGAAGACCATGAGGGAGTAACGCGGAAGTTACTATATGATTTGGCAAATAGATGTGGCTTTAGAGTGATAGAAAAAGAAAAAAGGGGTAGTCTGGTATATAGACTAAAAAAGCTACCAATTCCTTGTGAAAAACTTTATTCAAGAGAAAATAGGGCTTCATTTAATTTTATAGATATAGCAGATTTGCATATTGGACATCCTGATTGTGAAATTTCTAGAATAAAAATGGTTCTTGATGATGCTATAAGACAAAATGTTGATTTTGTATTTATTTCTGGAGATATTTTTGAGGGAATTCCAATTCCAAGTAATCCTATTTCTACTGGCTTTACTCTTAATAAAAATAAAGTAAGAGATGAATTTGAAAGACAACTTGAAATGGCTTTTAAATTATTTAGAAGATTTCCGTTATGCATAAAAGCAACACCGGGTAATCATGATTTTTTGTTTGATGTATTAGATTTTATGAATCCTCTTAAAACCCTTGAAATGGAATTACGTAGAGAAACATGTGACTTTAAAGCTTATAATGGTTATATTCAGGACTTTGAAATTGCTGGTGTAATAAAAAGAATGATACATTTGGAAAATTATTATTTTCAGCCCAATGTATTTCCTGCCATACATAGACTTCATGAATTTGAACAAAATGAAGGTCTGATAGTTGGCGGAAAGAAACCAGTTAGATTTTTACAATGTGGGCATTTTCACAAAACAGCTGAGTTTTATAATTCTGAATATAAGGTTTTTATAACACAGCCTGGTTCTTTCATTTGTGGTCAAAATTATTATACACCTGCAATTCATGTAAAAGGTGAAGTACTTGACGATTTGAGAGTGCTTAGGGAATAAGAAAAACATTACTAGCCACTAAAAATAATCATACTAACAGCAAAAACCGCTCATTGAGCGGCTTTTTAATTATTATTACATTTAAAACAATTTTTACTTTTTTAAGTTTTTTCGTAATTTTACTTGCCATAAACAAACATTTGTGCTAATATATACATGCAGTAAAACTGCCTTACTCTATATTTTAAATATAGGGTCATAAGTCCAAAAGGAGGTGTAAATATGAACAACTATGAGTCAATTATTATTATTAACTCTAACCTTGAAGAGGCTGTAATTAAATCTACAATTGAAAAAGTTACAGATTTAATAGCTAAACATGGTAAAGTTGAATCTACTGAAGAATGGGGAAAGAAAAAATTAGCTTATCCTATCAAAAAACAAAGTGAAGGATATTACGTGCTAATAAACTTTAGTAGCAACCCAGACTTTATTGACGAACTTGAAAGAGTTTACAATATTACAGATGAAATCATTAAACATATTGTAGTCAAAAAAGATTAAAGGAGGTACTAACTATGAACAAAGTAGTCCTAATGGGAAGATTAACTAGAGATCCTGATGTTAGATACACAACTACTAATAATACTTTGGTAGCATCTTT